>JAAWLQ010000145.1 GCA_022797995.1 Lachnospiraceae bacterium | reverse complement strand
CCTGCGGCAATGAGATTGTCCGCCAGATTGGCAAGTTTGCCCTGCCATACCCATCCCGCCTCGTTCTCCCCGCCGCCGTGCTGCAGGTAAAGCACAGGATATCTGCGCTCAGGCTCCTTCTCATAGGAAGCCGGTGTATATACATAGCAGAGTTTCGTCCGTCCTGTCTCCTTCGAAGGATAATAGTTCAGGTGTACGGTTCCATGAGGATTCTGCCGGATTCTGTACTCCTCGAAATCCTCTTCGGGCATTTCCAGATAGTTGATTGCCCGGAAGCCGCCGTATCCCACCGGTGCGTTACTGTCAAGCACATCCACGCCGTTTACCTTGATGCCATAGTAATGGAAGCCCTTCTCAATTCCCGTCACTTCACAGCTCCACCAGTCTTCCTCTGCTTTCTCCATGGCAAAGCAGCCCATTCCCCAGAGGTCCACTTCCACTGTCTTCGCACCGTCGGCACGAATCCAGAATCTGGCCTTCCCGGCCGCCGCATCTGTCACTTCTGCTCCGCAGTGTTCGTCCTTGTACTTTCCTGCGGGTCTTCCCTTCTCATCCACGGCACGGATCAGTCCCTTATAGATGGGATCGAACATCAGAATATGCTCCGCGAAGGTCTGATGGTCCAGCTGTTCCTTTGTCAAAGTGCATTCTTCATATGTAAAATCTGCTTCCGCCGGATCGTCCTTGCTCTCGCCCTTGAAAATCAACTCTGCAAAGTCCTTCAGGCTGGCTCTCCACACATGCCACTCATGGTATCCCGGGTAGCTTCTCTGTCCTCCGGCCACGCCCAGCGCCTGAAAACGGTCCGTGTATTCCTTCTGTCTGTCAGCCAGACCCTGCTCCCCGATTCCGCCGGTCATGAACACTGTCTCCATGGGATATTTCTCATGCTGGCTTAAAATCTGCTCTGTCTCCGTATCCCGCATACCGGAAAATACACCCAGATGTGCGAACAGGTGCTGGAACCGCGCCACAAACTGTGTGGCCTGTGCTGACCCCAGGGACAATCCCGCCATGGCTCTGTTGCTTCTTCCCTTCGCCGTGCGGTAATTGTTCTCGATAAACGGAATGACATTCTCCGTAATCTCCCGTCCGAAATCGCCGGGGTAAAATACGGGATCCTCATCCTTCAGGAAGGCATAACCGCTGCACATGACCACGATCATTTCCTTACATTTTCCCTCTGCGATCAGATTATCCAGAATAAAGTTCAGCTTGCCGTTCCAGATCCAGCCCGTCTCATCCTCGCCAACGCCATGCTGTACATAGAGCACCGGATATTTCTTTTCAGAAGCCTCGCTATAGGAAGGCGGCGTATACACATAGCATTTCTTCACGTGCTCATTCACACCGGACACATAGGTGCGCACCTGCACATCACCGTGCGGCACATCCTTCAGGAACCAGAAATCCTCTCCCTCCCGGGGCACTTCAAAGAAGTTGGTGGCTCCAAAGCATCCGTAAGCCACCGGGGCCACCGGATTCGTCACCTGCACTCCGTCCACATACCAGAAATGATAGTGGAATCCGGGAGCGATTCCGGACACAGTCTTCGAGAAGTTGCCTTCCTCGTCTCTGTCCAGCACGATTCGCTCTCTTCCCATGCTTCCGCCAACACCGGCCACTTCCACGGTCTGTGCCGACGGCGCGCGCATGGCAAACGTCACATCTCCATTGTCTTCCAGCCTTACGCCACAGATATCATCCTTATATTTCAGTGCAACCTTTCCGTCCTTTTTCTCCATGTAAGCCGTTTTATAGATAGCGTCAAAAAATAACGGATGCATTGTCAACGCCTGATTTTGTTTTGTTTGCATAATAGAATCTCCTTATTCCAGTTCCGCCATGCGCTTTGATAATACCATGTACGGCAGAGAGATTTCCGGCCGCAAGAGCATGCGTCCGTAAATTCTCATGTGTCGCCAGACACATTGTATTGATCAAAGCGCTGGCTGTTTCCAGTTCCGCAGCCTCATTCCGACTGCATATATTTTATCTCTCTCGATACACAAAGTCGCTGAATACGGCGCTTCCGCCGGGCTCTTTCGTGGAGTACACGGTGAGGCCGAAGCGGCAGCCGCAGAAGTGCTCCATGCTGAATCGAAGCTGGTGCTCCGGTCCAATCTTCTGCCAGCGGCTCCAGAAGCTCCTGTCTTTATAATAGAAGGAGCACACGTCCTTTCCTGTTGAGAAATCTGCTTCCAGCTTCAGGACAAATGGCTTCTCCTCCACAGGTACGGCAGCCCATTCCTCCTCCGGCTTATTTTCCGGAGGGAACTTGCGGAATTCTCCCGGTTCCACAGTCCGCACCACCATCAACAGTTCCCCGTTTCTTCGGGTCAGTCCCAGGAATCCGAAGCATGACTGCAGGGCGCACAGTCCTGCGAAATCCCCTTCCTTCAGTCCGGTGCCGTCTATGGTGACTTCCGCGGCGCAGCCCGGCATCAGCATCCTCTGGGTCAGGGTATTCCTTGCCTGCAGGAGGGAGGTACATACCTTATCGGTGGCAACCTTCCAGGTCCCGTTTTCCTTATCATGACAAATCAGAGACAGATCCGGTTCATGGTTGAATTCCCAGTGTGTCTTCAGCTCACCCTTAAAATCGTCGCTTCCCACCAGAGGCGTATAGACATAGCCCGGTCTGGTGCTCTCAATGGGGAAGTCATCGGGGATTTTTCCATTCTCTCCGAAGACAGGGTAATCATCCTTCCAGGTCACCGGCATGAGATAAGGCACCCGGCCCACGGCTCCGCTGTCCTGGAACTGGATTGCATACCATTTCCCATCGGGCGTATCTATGATAGGCCCCTGGGCCACGCCTCTGTTGGGCAGTCCCAGATCGTCATCCAGCACGTCTCCGCCTGTAAATTCTCCTTCCAGAGAGTCCGCCACGAAGCAGGCTTCCGTCCTTCTCCACATATCCGGTCTGGAATGAATCAGGAAGAGGTAGTATTTTCCGTTGATCTTGTACAGATGACTTCCCTCGTAACCCAGATGAGGATTATCCTTGTCATTCACAATGAGACGATGTAATCCGCCCTCCAGGGGAGCGCTCAGGTCTTCTTTCAGCTGTGTCAGCCAGATTTCCTTATTCCCGTAAACGATGTAGACTTTGCCGTCATCATCGAAAAGCAGGGAGCAGTCATGGAAAAATCCTTCTATATAGTGCTTCTCCCAGGGTCCCTCCGGCTGAGAGGCCGTGTAGAGATAGGTCTTGTGGGTATCATTAGCCACAAAGCACACATAATAAGTGCCATTGTGATACCGCAGGGAAGCCGCCCACATGCCCTTGCCGTATATATTCTCCTCGCCCTCCAGGGTCTGTCCCGGTGTGCTGTCCAGCTTGTCATACACATAGGAAAGATGCTCCCAGTTTCTCAGGTCGTATGAGCGCAGAATCTCGCATCCCGGCATAAAATGCATTGTGGTGCTCACCATGTAATAGGTATCTCCCACCCGGATGGCATCAGGGTCCGGATAGTCCAGCCTTGTGATAGGATTGATGGCCGGATACTGAGTGGTACGCACATAGGAATATCCTCTGTCCGACACGATTTTCCCGGGCTTCCACTCGAAATAAATCACACCATTCTGCTCCACAGGAATGGAAATCTCCTGCTTTCCGTTTTTCGCTTTCACCCGTCTTGTCTCTACGAAGGGACGGGCCGCGTTCTGCAGCAGCTTGCATTCCTCCGCCGTAAGATTGGCCGGCTCCCCCATGTCATGCCATACTTTCAGGGGATTGCAGTGGGTCTCGTCCACGGTTTTGGTCAGAAGACAGCCTTCCTGCTGCTCTTTCATCTCCAGGGTCAGCAGATATTTTTCTCCGGTCCGCCTGTTTGCCACATTCCAGACCACCCCGCGGTAACTGCCGTCATCCATGCTCATGACCACTGCGTTGTCATTTTTCAGGATGCAATGTCCCTTTCCTTCTTTCAGCTTCTTGAAGAAAGCAAAGCTCCAGAAGGTAGGTTTGGGGATACATCCGTTTGCCACCAGACCAAATCCTCCGTGGAAGGGAGTAAAGGGCACACCCTGCTCCTCAAACACGTCTCCGAAGGTCCAGTAGGAATAGGACTCGTTGTCATCCCCCAGCCTGGACAGCTGATGGGCTATGTAAGCCGCATTCTGATTGGTGTCATGCAGCGGCGCATTGGGTATATAGGAGGTATTGAACTCCGTAATGTGAATTTCCCGTCCCTTATATTCCGGGAAACTGTCTATAATCTCTCTGGTGGTGTGGAGATTGGCAAAACCATCCTCCGCCTTCATCAGTTCCGGGTAGCCATAATGCCCCACTCTCTCAGGAGGCTCGGTGGTATAGTGATGTCTTGTGACGAAATCCGGCGCCAGTCCGTTGTCACGGCAATACTCCAGGAACGACCTGATCCACACTTCGTCACTGCCTCCGCAGACCGCCGGTCCCCCTACCCGGAAGCGTTCATCCACTTCCTTCACCGCCGTGAAGGTCCGATGAAACAGCTTAAAGTATTCCTGCATATCCGCATGTTCCCAGAAACCGGGCAGATTGGGCTCATTCCACACTTCGATGGGCCAGTTCAGCACTTCTTCCCGCCCGTATCTGTCACACAAATGAACCAGCAGGGCCTTTACCATTTCTGTCCACGCATCATAGGAAGCAGGAGGCGTGGTATTTCCTTTCCAGTAGAAAATGGTCTGCTTTCCACTGGCCATCTTCTCCGGCATAAAGCCCAGCTCCAGAAACGGCCTGATTCCCAGCTCCAGATAGCTGTCCATGACTCTGTCCAGATAGGTATAGTTGTACTCCGCAGTGCCGTCGTCGCTTACCTGGTAAATGGCCATGTCGTCGCAGAACAGGCCATGGCCTCTGATATGCCGGAAACCGATCTCCTCCTGCACCAGCTTCAGCTGTTCAAAATACTCTCTCTGCAGCGCCAGACCCATCCGGCCGGTTCCCACACAGAAATCCACCTGATTGTGAAATTCCGCCTTCCCTTCCGGCGCCAGCAAAATCTTTTTTTCTTCCATCTAAATGCCTCCTATTCCAGTTCCGCAACAGCCCTGTCTGTACCCAGGACGCTGGCAGAGAACTTCCGGCCGCGAAATACATGCGTCCGTAATTTCTCTGGGGTACCGACTGGGCTGTTGCTGTTTCCAGTCGCTGCGCTACAGCTCTAAAGTTTGTCTCTCAACGTCCATGCCCCTGCTGGGGAGTAATTTTCAGCTGCATAGTGCGCATCTGAAAATTCTCCCGGGCATGTACATTTCGAGACATTTATTCCAGTTCCGCCATGCGCGTGTCCTTCGCGCTATTTCCTGCTCTGTACCCAAGACGCTGACAGAGAACTTCCGGCCGCGAAATACATGCGTCCGTAATTTCTCTGGGGCACCGACTGGGCTGTTGCTGTTTCCAGTCGCTGCGCGACGGCTCTAAAGTTTGTCTCTCGAGACGCTTAGTCCAGCAGCCCGAACGCCATATCTCTCACGCGGTGATGGATATAATGCTCTCTGTTGGGGATGCTGTTGTGCATGTACACCACGCTGGTCTTCTCCTCCGGGTCGATTGCCACATAAGTCCCCATAAAGCCGGTCCAGCCGAATTCCCCAACGGAAGTGTTGGCCGTGTTCTTCCTGTCGGCCACTCTGGTGCGGACCCCCAGCCCATATCCGTATCCTTCCAGATAAGGATTCACAAAATCCTGCATCTGTACCGGAGACAGCTGATTGGTGCGCATGACGTCGATGGTCTTGCGCCCTATGATACGCTTTCCCTTAAAGGTTCCGCCGCAGGCCAGCATCTGGGTAAAGTTCAGATAGTCATGCACCGTGGAAAACAGTCCTGCGCCGCCGGCCTCATACTTCGCTTCCGGCTCAAATCTGTCATCGAACATAATATTGTCTAAGGGCACTCGCTTCTCTCCGCTGATATCATAAGCTGTCACCAGCCGCTCCCTTGTATCCCCGAAAAAGTGATATCCAGTGCTGTCCATCTCCAAAGGCTCTGTCAGCTCTTCCCGGATGAATTCGCTGACCTTTTTCCCGGATGTGACCTCGATCAGGCCCGCCACAAGCTCATGCCCAAATCCGTACATCCAGTGCTCACCGGGGTCAAAGGCAAATGGCACCTGGGCCATGGCTTTGATATCCTGCTGCAGGGTATAATCCCCATATTTTTCCCGAAGCTCATTACGAATCTCTTCCATCTTCCGGTGGGTGTAATCCTCTCCGCCATATCCAAGCCCCATCGCCATGGAAAAGCAGTCCCGCACCTCAATGGGACGCTTTGCCGGACGCACCTTCACACTTCCATCCGGCTGCTTTTCGGCCACAAGGGTATTCTTCCACTCCGGGAAATAGTCGGAAATGGGGTCGTTGAGCAGGAATTTTCCTCTCTCATACAGCATCATGGCCGCTGTGCAGACTACCACTTTTGTGGAAGAGTACTGCCTGTAGATACTTCCCGCGTCAATCTTCCGTCCGCTCTCCAAATCCGCGTAGCCGAAATAATTCTCATACAGTATTTCCCCGTCTCTTGCTACCGCACACCCACATCCCGCAGGTCCTTTCTTTACAAGTTCGCTCAAAAATAAATCCAGATCCTTCGTCCTGCTCATCATACCTCCTATTCCAGTTCCGCCATGCGCGTGTCCTTCGCGCTATTTCCTGCTCTGTACCCAGGACGCTGGCAGAGAACTTCCGGCCGCGAAATGCATGCGTCCGTAATTTCTCTGGGGTACCGACTGGGCTGTTGCTGTTTTTAGTCGCTGCGCGACGGCTCTGAAGTTTTGTCACCGCGCTTGCTA
This sequence comes from Lachnospiraceae bacterium, assembly GCA_022797995.1. Classification (GTDB taxonomy): domain Bacteria; phylum Bacillota; class Clostridia; order Lachnospirales; family Lachnospiraceae; genus Acetatifactor. Next base: position 2,266 of record JAAWLQ010000145.1, on the reverse strand, counting down.
TTTCGTTTTAGCACATCTTTATAAAAACAGCGGTTCCAGAACCAATTCCGGAAGCCGCCATTTTCTGCCTATTGTTTTCCACTGCTTTCCCGAATAAAATAGAGCGGCGAATGCTCCCGCCGGATCGGAATATCTATCTGCCGGCTACAGGCGAGGAGTATGATATCCAGCGCTGTCTCCGCCATTTCCATAGAAGGGACATCTACCGAGGAAAGCGGCGGCTTGTTATATTTTAATATGCCTGATTCCTCGAAGAAAATGATTCTCACATCCTCCGGGACACGAAGCCCTCTTTCCTGGCAGTAATCCATGATTCCCATTGCAAGTCTGCAGTCCGCTACCAGCCAGGCCGTTGGAAGTTCTATATCCGATGTGAGCACCTTTTCCGCCGCCGCATAGCCGTTTTCATAACTGCTGTACTCCAGATATACATTCCAGTCTTCCTTTATTTTGATACCCCGGCTTTTACAGCCGAACATAAATCCGGCTTCCATTTTCCTCTCACCACGGCTGTTATTATTAAACCCGATAAATGCCGCCGTTTTGACGTCCGGATTCGCCATGTAAGCAACACATTGCTCCCCGCTTCGATAGGTATCCACCGTGATGCTGTGAAACTTTGTACTCTCACGTTCCACCAGAACGATAGGAATGGAATACTCGTTCTTCTCCAGCTCTTCCTGCTCCTCTATTGATAATCCGCAGATGATCGCGCCGCTGACCCGGTTACTGGAAATCATATCCACATGACGCATCAGCTCTCCCGACTTATACGGCTGAATCATCAGCTCCACTCTGCAGTCTTTCTTCTCCGAGGCTTCGTACAGTCCCCGGATAAACCGGCCCACACGGGAATTCAGGTTGTCAGTCCTCCAAAACAATGCTACCACATAAGGAACATCTTCTTCCGCATGACGCAGACGTCTGGCATAGATATTGGGCCGGTAATTCAGCTCCCTGGCCATATCCAACACTTTCTTCTGCGTCTCTTTTGAGATACGGATCTTATCTCCCCTTCCCCCAAGTACTACCGATACCGTACTCTGAGATACGCCCACCTTCTCGGCAATCTCCTTAATCTGCGCCCCCGCAGTCCTTTTTTCTTCCATGTCACGGTCCCCTTATTCAATACGGCTGCTTTTCTTCACATATTACCAGTCTATACCTGTTACTTTGATTCTGTCAATGTTATTTATCAGTAAGCTCTTCCGGACCTTGTGAATGGAACCTGTATTTGACATCGGGGACCGACATCCATTTCTCTATGGCGGTCCCCAATACACTTACTCCTTAATTTCCTTTTCTTACATCAATTACTTTCTGATACTTCTGGCAGTCGAAATCATACAGCTCCTGGAATCCAAGACCATTCATCTTGTCTTTCATCTCGGTCCACATCTGGTCGAATTCCGCTCTGTCTGCTGCCATAACCATTCTCCAGGAAGCATCTTTCAGTTCCTGTCCACACTGGCTTCTGATCAGAGCCATATCCGTGGTATCGCTCTCCAGCACCACATTGACATTGGCCACTACCTTCATCAATCCTTTGTCCAGATAATACTCTGTCTGCGTATCAGTTCCATATTTCTCGGTCCATTCCACCCATCTCTGATCCTTGGGTTTCTCCAGCTGAGAGGACCAATAACCGAAGCTGTAAGGCTCGTTGGTTCTGGGGTTGATAGCCATTGCGCCCACGATATACTGATTCAGCTTCTGACTTCCGTCTGAGAACTTTCCGCCCCCCCACTCTGCGGGAAGCTCTTTATTACCATTCATATAATCGGAGGCATCAGCCGGCTGTACGAAACGGCCGTCTTCCATCACATAGTTGATACCTTCGATACCATACCACATGGTTGCCACACCTTCGGGACTGGCCATCCAGTTCAGCATGTCCATGATTCTCTTTTCCTTCTCGCCGTCCACCTTGGAACCAACGCCCCATACACGGCCGGAACCATAGTATGAATCTGCCACCTGGTAGATATTCAAGTCGCTGACAGGCACATTTACAAATCCTCTGCCGCTTGTCTTGTCTTCATCGCTCAGGCCAATGCTGGACAGATTCATGGACCAGTTATACCACAACAGATACATTCTGTAAGTACGAAGCTTCTGATTGTCTGTAGTTGTCCAGTCCTGGGTACTGGAATCCGGGTCAATCAGTCCTCTCTGGTTCGCTTCAAAGAAGAAGTTCAGCATCTTGTAATAAGCACCCTTCTCGTCAATAATAGACATGATTGAGTTGTCGTTGCCCAGCAGCACC
>JAAWLQ010000144.1 GCA_022797995.1 Lachnospiraceae bacterium | reverse complement strand
GGACAGATCCTTCTGGACGGGGAGGATATCTATGACGGCCGCGTGGATGTGACATTGCTGCGCAGGCGCATAGGCATGGTGTTTCAGCAGCCAAATCCCTTTCCAATGAACATTTATGAGAACATCGTATATGGCCCGAGAATGCAGGGAGTAAGGGACAGGCACAGGCTGGATGAAATTGTGGAGACTTCTCTACGGGAAGCCGCAATTTATGATGAAGTAAAGGACCGGCTTAAGAAGCCGGCTTTTGGATTGTCCGGAGGACAGCAACAGAGACTTTGCCTGGCCAGAGCCCTTGCGGCAGGCCCGGAAGTATTGCTCATGGACGAACCCACATCCGCACTGGATCCGGTATCCACCCAGAAAATCGAAGAGCTGATAAAGGAACTGAAAAGAAAATATACCATTGTGATTGTGACGCACAATATGCAGCAGGCGGCCAGAGTTTCCGACGACACTGCCTTTTTCCTGGAGGGGGAGCTGGTGGAATTCTCGTCCACGGACCGCATTTTCTGCAGGCCTGGGGACCGGAGAACAGAGCGATATATAACAGGACGCTTCGGATGAAGAAAGCGCCCTGTTGTATGAGATTATTTTGTTTTTTACCGACGTTCAACCGGCAGTTTGAAGCAATTGTCAGTTGGTTTTCAGTTGGCAGATTGAAGTAGTCAATAATTGATTTTCAGTCGACAGTTTGAAACAGTCGATAATTGATTTTCAGTTGGCAGTTTGAATCAGTTGGCAGCTGATTTTCAATCTGCAGTTTGAAGCATTCATCAACCGGTTTAACCATCGTCTTCGTCCGCCTCATCATCCTCGTCATCGTCTTCTTCCTCCGCCTTCGGCTCCGGCAGTGTCATCAGTACCTTGAGGATGCGATTCTGTTCGATGCCCTGCACCTTCAGATGGACACCATTCTCCAGTGTGACCTCTTCGTTGTCCTCCGGCAGCCGGTCCAGGGCTTCGATGATGATGCCGCCTATGGAATCATAATCCTCGCTGTCCAGACTGGTCTCCAGTTCGTCATTGATATCGTCCAGCTTCATACTGCCTTCCACCAGATATGTGCGTTCGCCTACTTCCTGTATGTATTCCTCCTCGTCGGCGTCATATTCGTCACGGATTTCGCCCACAATCTCTTCCAGCAAATCTTCCTGAGTGATCATACCCACAGTAGCGCCGTATTCGTTGAGTACAAAAGTAACGCTGGTGGTCTTCTCACGGAGCTCATAGAGAAGGTCCGCCACCTTTTTATATTCATATGTATAGTAGGCATCTCTGAGGATAGACCTTACATTGAAATTCTGCTCATCTTCCGTGAGAATAAAATCTTTGATGTTAATCAGACCGACGATATTGTCCTTATCCTCCTGATAGACAGGAAGACGAGTGTACATGGATTCACGGAACACAGCAAGCACCTCGCCATAGGTGGAATCTATATCCACTGTCACCATGTTGAAACGGGGCACCATGATATCCTTTGCCAGCGCATCCGAGAAATCAAACACATTATAAATCATTTCCCGCTCTTCGGATTCGATGACACCGTCTGCATGTCCTACATCCACATAGGTGCGCAGTTCCGCCTCCGTGATAGTGGTGATTTTCTTACTGGGATCGATGTGCAGTATACGCAGAATACCGTTTGACAATTTGTCAACTACGAAAATGACAGGGGTCATCAGCTGCATCAGACCGTAAATGATTCCACTGTAAGCCAGGGTAATTTTATCAGCCACAAGCATTGCCCATGTCTTGGGGACAATTTCACCGCACAGCAGAAGTACAATGGTCAGGGTACCGGTCGCGATGGCCACGGCTATTCCGAATTGAATTGCCAAAGTGGTAGCCAGGGCAGAAGCAGACAAATTAACAATGTTGTTGCCAATCAGAATGGCACTCAGCATCTTGCTGTAATTTCCCAGTATTTTATTGACCTTTGCAGCACGTTTGTTGCCTTCTTCCTCAAGGGTCTGCATTCGCACGCGATTGACAGTGCTGAAGGCTGTCTCTGCAGATGAGAAAAAGCCTGAAAGAAAAATCAGAAAAACAAGAACTAAAAATTGTATACCTTCCGGAACGTCCAAAAAAATATCACTCCTTTTCAATTATGGCAGCCGCCATAGTAATAATGTAACAGCCCGGTACTCACCGGCGCATAAAGTAAATATACATAATATGGCCCCGGTTGTCAAGTTTTTGGACTGGAGTGCATATGATTTTATAAAAAGTTTATAGACTAACAAGTCGGACAGGGGGAAAGATGGAACGTATGGAACGCAATTCTGATAAGGAAGGAATACCCGCAGCATTTTTGCTGAAAAGTCTCCTTTTTTCGTACATACTCACGGGAGTGCTGCTTGCAGTGCTGACATTTGTGCTGTATAAGGTGGGACTGAGCGAGAAAATTGTCTCCATCGCCATCATTGTCATTTATGTGGTCGCAACATTTTTCGGGGGTTTTGTCACAGGAAAAAGGATGGGCAGCCGGAAATTCCTGTGGGGCCTGGTAATGGGCGGCGCTTATTTCCTGATATTGGCAGTGGTCTCGCTGTGTGTTGGAAAAGGAAATATTCAGATTGGGAATTCCTTTTTTACCACATTTGCATTGTGCGCGGGGGGCGGTATGCTGGGTGGCATGCTGAGCTGAAATGGCGGGTTACAGCTCAGCCTTCGGCTAAATGGCGGTGCTAAATTTTGAAAAAACCCTTTTACAAATACACATTTTATGATATACTACATAAAGTTTCCCGATAGTACTGTGCCACATGTATAGAGCTGAAAGTGGCATGTGCGGAACTAAAACATACGTGTACGAAGCAGTGCCCATAGAATTTATGGACGGACTGTGTCCGGGAATTCTATGAAGGGATTGGTACTGGTCGGATACGTACGGAACTAAAACAGTACGTGTACGAAGCAGTACCCATAGAATTTACGGACGGACTGTGTCCGGGAATTCTATGAAGGGAATTGGTACTGGTCGGACACGTACGGAACTAAAATAAGGAGGAGAATGGGCAATATGAAGCACATTAAGACTTTGACAACCAGAAATTTAAAGGAATCCATGAAGAAGGGCGGCTGCGGCGAGTGCCAGACTTCCTGCCAGTCTGCCTGCAAGACTTCCTGCACGGTTGGCAATCAGAGCTGTGAGAATGCCAGACAGTGAGGAAGGCAAAAAGGAAGATATCAGGGAAAGCAGCGAGTTCTTCGCTGCTTGAACTTTGCGTACGGAAAGGAAAATTTAAGTGATACACCAGTTTAAAAACAATGGGTATAACATTGTAATGGACATTAACAGCGGTTCCATCCACGTGGTGGACGAAATTGTCTATGACATGATTCAGGTAGTTGAGACCCTTGTAAATGAAGGCATCAGAGATGCGGACACGATCAGGATGGCTGTGCTGAATCTGGATATTCTTTCCTTTGATAAGGCGGAGCTGGAAGAGGCTCTGGAGGAAGTTCTGGAGCTGATGGCAGAAGGACAGCTGTTTGCACCGGATGTATATGAGAATTATGTCTATGATTTTAAAAAGAGACAGACCGTGGTAAAGGCATTGTGCCTCCATATCGCTCATGACTGTAATCTTGCGTGCCGTTACTGCTTCGCGGAAGAGGGAGAGTACCATGGCAGACGGGCGCTGATGAGTTATGAGGTGGGAAAGAAAGCACTGGATTTTCTGGTGGCAAATTCCGGGAACCGCACAAATCTGGAGGTGGATTTCTTCGGTGGAGAGCCGTTGATGAACTGGGATGTGGTAAAGCGGTTAGTGGAGTATGGCAGGAGCCTGGAAGAACCTTTTCACAAAAAGTTCCGGTTTACGTTGACCACCAACGGTGTGCTGCTGAATGATGAGATTCTGGAATTCGCAAACAGGGAGATGGCCAATATTGTGCTGAGCATTGACGGCCGTAAGGAAATCAATGATAAAATGCGGCCCTTCCGGGGCGGGCAGGGCAGTTACGATCTGATAGTGCCGAAATTCCAGAAAGTGGCGGAAAGCAGGGGACAGACCAGGTATTATGTCAGGGGTACATTTACCCGCAATAATCTGGATTTTTCCAGAGATGTGCTGCACCTGGCAGATCTGGGATTCCAGCAGATTTCCGTGGAGCCTGTGGTGGCGGGACCGGAGGACGATTATGCCATCAGAGAGTCGGACATTCCGCAGCTGCGGGAAGAGTATGACAGACTGGCGGCGGAAATGATAAAGCGCAGAAAAGAGGGAAAAGGCTTTAACTTTTTCCATTTTATGATAGATCTGGAGGGTGGACCCTGTGTGGCAAAGCGGCTTTCCGGCTGCGGTTCCGGTACGGAATATCTGGCCGTGACACCCTGGGGTGACCTGTATCCCTGTCATCAGTTCGTGGGAAATGAGAAATTCCTCATGGGCAATGTGGAAGAGGGGATTATACGGGAAGACATCCACGACGAATTCAAGGGCTGTAATGTTTATTCGAAGGAAAAATGCAGGAAATGCTTTGCCAGATTCTACTGCAGCGGCGGCTGTGTGGCCAATGCCTACAATTTCCACGGCAATATCAACGATGCCTATGACGTGGGCTGCGAGCTGCAGCGGAAACGCGTGGAATGTGCAATCATGCTGAAGGTAGCGGAGGCGGATTTGGAGGAGTAGATACGGAACTAAAAACAGTATCTGTCCGAAGCAGTGCCCATAGAAAATACGGACATGGTTATGGCCGGATTTTCTATGCCGGAGCCTTGGCACTGATCGGACAGATACGGAACTAAAATCAGGAGGAAAAGATCATGAAGAAAAACAGAGCGATAGCAATACTGCTCTGCATTTTCGTAATTCTGGCAGGTGTCACATACATTGACATCTTCGGAACGGATGCAGACGGCAGTGGAAGCGCGTCGGACATCAATCTGGGTCTGGATCTGGCAGGTGGTGTCAGCATTACCTATCAGGTGGTGGGAGATGAGGACCCCAGTGCAACGGATATGGCGGATACCATTGCCAAGCTGCAGAAGCGTGTGGAGGGATACAGCACGGAGGCCATCGTGTATCAGGAAGGCTCTGACAGAATCAATATCGAGATTCCCGGAGTCAGCGATGCCAATGCAATTCTGCAGGATCTGGGCAGACCAGGTGCGCTATATTTCATTTCGCAGACCGACCCGGACGGGAACTTAAATTACAGCCAGCAGTCGGTTCAGAATGCGGATGGCACTTATGGGTATGGCTATGTGCTGCACAAGACCATAGAGGAGCTTTTGAAGGACGGTTCTGTCCTGGTACAGGGTACGGATGTAAAAAGTGCCAGCGCAGGGACCATACAGACCAACATGGGCTCCGAGTTCGTGGTGAGCCTGACTATGACGGAGGAAGGAACCGCCAAATTTACTCAGGCAACCCAGAATGCTTTTGATAAAGATGAAAGCCTTGCCATTTATTATGACGGAAATATTATCAGCGCGCCCAGTGTAAATGCGGTGATTACGGATGGAAGCGCGCAGATTTCACCTATGGAGTCCTATGAGAGAGCAGAGAGCCTGGCTTCCACCATCCGCATCGGCGGACTGAGACTGGAGCTGGAAGAGCTGCATTCGAAAGTAGTAGGCGCACAGCTGGGCGTGGAGGCAATCGACACCAGCCTGAAAGCGGGAGCTATCGGCCTGGTGATTGTGATTGTATTTATGATTGTGGTCTATCTGATTCCGGGTGTGGCGTCGGCTATCGGCCTGCTGGCCTATGTGGCGCTGGTGATTCTGCTTCTGAACGGCTTTGACATGACGCTGACGCTGTCCGGTGTGGCAGGTATCATTCTTTCCATCGGTATGGCAGTGGACGCGAACGTGATTATCTTTGCGCGTATCCGAGAAGAGCTCGGTGCCGGCAAGACAGTCAGAAACGCTGTCAAAATCGGTTTTGACAAAGCTTTATCCGCCATTATCGACGGAAATATTACCACACTGATTGCGGCGGGCGTTCTGCTCTGGCTGGGACCCGGGACTGTGAAAGGTTTCGCACAGACGCTGGCTTTGGGTATTGTGCTTTCCATGTTTACATCCCTGGTGGTGACCAGATATCTGCTGTACGCTTTTTATGCGCTGGGAATGAAGAGCGAGAAGCTCTATGGCGTGGGAAAAGAGCATAAGGTGCTGAATATTCTTTCCAGAAAAGGTGTATTTTTCGGCATTTCCGCAGCGGTGATTGTGGCAGGATTCGTTGTGATGGGCGTGAATAAGGCAACCGGCGGAGACGCACTGAACTACAGCCTGGAGTTCAAAGGAGGTACGGCCACCACAGTCAGTTTCCAGGAGGCCATGACACTGGAGAAGGCCAATGCGGAGGTGGCTCCCTTTATCGAGGAGATTACCGGAAGTGCCGTCCAGATTCAGACTGTGCAGGATTCCAACGAAGTTATCTTTAAGACCACGTCTCTGAGTGTTGACCAGAGAACGAATTTAAATCAGATGTTTATTGATAAATTTGGTGTGGCAGAGAATATGATTACCTCTGAGACCATCAGCTCCACCATCAGCAGCGAGATGAAATCGGATACGATTATCGCAGTGGTGGTGGCCATTATCTGTATGCTGGTGTATATCAGGATTCGGTTCAGCGATATTCGATTCGGCGTCAGCAGTATTGTGGCGCTGCTTCATGACGTGCTGGTGGTGCTGGCGTTCTATGCGGCGGCCAGGGTATCTGTGAGCAATACTTTTGTGGCCTGTATGCTGACCATTGTGGGTTATTCCATCAATGCCACCATCGTTATCTTTGACCGTATCCGTGAAAATATGCGGACCATGACCCATAAGGACGATCTGAAGGAAATCGTGGACAAAAGCATTACCCAGACCATGTCGAGGAGTATTTTCACTTCCCTGACGACGTTTATCATGGTGGCTGTGCTGTATATTCTGGGTGTTACCAGTATCCGGGATTTTGCACTGCCTCTGATGGTGGGTATTGTCTGCGGGGCTTATTCCTCCATCTGCCTGGCGGGAAGCCTTTGGTATCTGCTGCGGATGAAATTTGTGCCGAAGAAAAAGGATAAATAGTAGTTCCTGTGATAAGGGATCAGAAAGAAGCCGGTTTTCCTGAAAGGGGGTCGGCTTCTTTTTTTGTGGGCGGGTGTTTTGCATTTCATTTACAATAACCTGGGTGTAGCCTGATAAGGCATTATAACACTGTATTGATCTATTCATCATTCCAGTCAGTTTCAGGCAAATTCGCGTTTTGTGAATGAAGCTTCCTGTATACTTTATATGGCTCAAAAGATGGATTCGTAGATCTTTTCATCATTCCAATCAGGGTGGTTTTTCAACGTATTATAGATATGGACAATAAGATCAATATCTTCTTCCAATATATCTGCAATCTCCTCTGCAGACATATTTTTGGAGACTTTCTTTCGAACTAGGCTGATGACTTTCCGAAGCTCACCCATGGCCCGACCCTCATCCCGCACATAATCGTCTCGTGCATTCCTGTCCCGAATTTCTTTCATATGTGCGTCATACATTGCTCGGATTGCCTTTCCCGCGCTGGCAAGTTTTATTTCCCTGATGGCCTCCAAAATCCCTAGATTATCTGTTTTAACCATATCTAAATCCTCCTCCGTCCTCGCATTAAACACGCGGATCCAGTTATCCATCCGCTCCCCGCCTTTTAATTTCTTTTGCAATTCCAGAATATGTACCTCCAGTAAATCTGTAAGCTCATTGCCTTTTTTATCCCGCAATCTGTAAATACGGTGATATTCAGGCGAATTATTGAGATTAAAATCCAGAATACTGACGCTGATACAACGTTTCAATTTCTCATACTTTTCTCCGAACAACAGGGCTTCCACAAACATCTTACACAGGTAAAACAGAGAGCGTTTGTCCCAGTACTGGATGATTTTGATCTGTAGCTCGATGTTGACTTTCGTATCTCCGTTCAAAACCAGCAGAATATCCAGAATCCCTTGCTTCTGCCGGAAGAATCGCTTCCATAGGAAAGGATTTGCCAGGCGCACCGACTTGATTTCCTCCACAGGAATATCCAGCACATCACTGACAAAATGCTTTCTGACAAGCGGATTCTGCATCAGGTACTTGAACAGATAGTCATACTTCAAAGAAACAATACTCATACACTGTCCTCCTCTTTGCGCAGGAGGATAAAACATATATCGCTCGAACCCTCCTGCTTTTTCTTTTTGATTGTGAATTTAAAAGCATAGAGTTTCTGATAAAAAGGACTGTCTGAAAAGAAACAGTTCCCAGATGAAAATAATTGACCTGAACCGCAGAAGCAGCCGGTGAACAGGAACCCTCCGGAGGGGAATTCCATTGTCGAGAAATTGTTATGCTTTGGATTTATTTTAGCATGGCACACATGGATGTGCAAGACCTATTTTGAGGGATTATCGTTAATTTGTTTTCCTAATATATTTTCCATTGGTTGTTTTCCTTCCAAATTCTATTGATTTTTCCAATGTATATGCAACATTCCGCAGGCTCTGTTTTGTGATTCTGATGTTAGAAATAATATTCAGGCGTGAGAGTAACTTCGCGTTTGGTTCACAACGGACCTGGGATTCCTGCAAGGACCTTTATGGTCCTGAGGCCTGAGGCAAGGTTCCCACCAATGACCGACAGGGGTCCTACCGCCTGAGCCTGGGGTTCCCACAATGGCCAACAGGGGGCCTTCTCCTAACGCAAAAGGGACGGCGGAGGAGGGGAGGGAGGCTCTTTCCTCGGCGGGGGTAACGCGGCGATGAACTAACTGCCAACATTGACTAAGGCGCGAAAGTACCGCGCCTTAGTCAATGTTGGCAGTGGATTTCATCTCTGCTAAGGGCACCCCCTTGGTGCGTTCGAAAAGAGCCTCCCTCCCCTCCTCCGCCTGGTTTTCCGAAAGTTTTAGAGGGTAATGCCACAGATTGGTTTACGATTCCTCATGGCTGGAGGAAGCTTTGATTATTAGGCATTTAACAACGAAATCTTACGTATAATAGCAAAGTTTTGATTCCGACCTGCCCAGAGTAGGCGTTTAACAATGAAATGAAATTCTGGGCGGCTTTTAGTAA
>JAAWLQ010000143.1 GCA_022797995.1 Lachnospiraceae bacterium | reverse complement strand
TCTTTTTTATCAAAAACGATCTTTCTCACATAGGAGCGCTCCTGCCAGTCAAGAGGATAGGCTCCTGCCAGTTCCATGGAGACGGCAGCTTTTTCCCCGCCGACATCCATGACCACATCCACATTGCCGGAGCTGTAACGGGAGCCGTCCTGTTGATCCATCCCCTCGATGGCAGGCAGATTGTGATAACCGGACTGCATGGTCCAGATTTCATATCTCTGTGGAGAAAAAGTCTTCTGACTGTAGCTTTCCACGCCGATGTCAACGAACACCGGCCTGCCGTTTTTATACAGGATAAAGCTGCCTGTGTCATTGTGATTATGCCTCTCCCCGTTGTTCCCCGCCTTCACAGCCATATCAAAGACAGAGTTCCGCGTCAGGAACAGTCCCACACTGGAATAATAGACATCCTCCGGGACCGCGGAAACGGCCCTGTCCGTACTGCTCTCCATCATCTCCTCATAGAAGAATATAGTCTGCATCCGGTGAGGCAGGCTATCGGGCATTTCGGAAAAAAGTTCCTCCGGCCGTTTCCTGGCAAAATCCTGCGCCGCAAACCGCATCATCTCCGGCTGTCCCGTATGCTTCCCGAAAAGATATTCCCCAACCCCCGCCCGGTCCAACACAGCAGAGCAGTCTCCAAAATTGAAATATCGATTGTCCGTTACACGAACATTCCGAATATATGCCGCTATATTCTTCATCTTGTCACACTGCATCAGCGGGGTAAAAGCGCCATCCGTAACCTGATTCATGGTGTCTGCGGCAGCGCCCAGACGCAGTCCCGCATGGTGATAGTACTGTGCGCCTTCCTCACAGCAGCCGTCCTCCCCGTAGGCTCTCATAAAATAATCGCAACTCACGGCCGCCTTCCGCAGTACGGCGCGGTTCCTGATGTCCAGCCGCCCTGACTCCCAGCCGCCTTCTCCCTGCCCTGCCGGGGCTGCCTCCCAGGCGCCTGCAGACAGAAATGCCGCATACAACACATTGGAAGTGCACCAGGAGGTCCAGTTGCCCATGCGCTCCTCCTCGGAACCCATCCACCAGAAATGCTCGTTCAGATAAGGTGTAAAAATCCGGTGTTCCAGCTCCAGCCGAATCCGCCTCGTAATCATGGGACTGACGGTATCCAGCTCTCTTCCCAGCAGATAGTAGATGCAGGAAAGCTGTGCCCCCGTCTCGCAGGCAAAAAGATCCAGAATAGGACGCGCCGTATCCGGAAGACACTCCTTTTGTTCTCCCCGTCTGTTGTTATGTGCCGGCACCTGCCATGCGCTCTCCTCACAGATCGCTATAATGCCGTTGACAATATCATCCAGAAAGCGCCCCTTATGCTCCACACACTCTGCCGCCACAAGAGCATTCAGCGCAAGCCTTCTGTCAAAATAAAGTCCTTCATATTTCCCCCGATCTCCCTCTCGTTCGAACAGCATATAAGCCGCCGCACTGAGCCACGGATAGCGATACCCCAGAAATGCTTCTCCCATGTCGATCACAATACGGCGAAGCTTTGTGGGAAGCTTTTCATATGCCGCCCTGTCCCACGCCTGGGGAAAGGGTCGAAAAGGCTGGAATGCCTTTTTGCTGTCCAGAAATTCCTCTGTTATCTCACTGAAAGTTTTCTCCATTCTTTGCCTCCGCTTTTCCTTTCACTCTCTATGCTCTACCGATCTGCCTCAGGAGAAATCAGATATGGCCTGCCCAGCGCCTCATATTTTCCCTTCCCCGTATCATGATAGGGCAGGAATTCCAGGGCAAACCCTTCTGTAAACGCTTCCACATCTGATTTTTCATCATCATTCCATCCGGGAATCACAGGCATCCGAAACCGTATCCCGGCACCTGTGTTCATAAGTCTCTTCGCATTTTCCAAAATCAGATCATTGGGTACGCCCGTATTTTTTCTGTGCCTTTCTCTGTCTATGCCCTTTATATCGTACAGAAACAAATCCGTCACCGGCAACACGCTTTCGATCGTCTCCCATGGCACATTTCCCGCAGTCTCTATGGCAGTGGAAATCCCGTTTGCCCTGCACCTCCCCAGAAGTGCACGGACAAACTCCGGCTGCAGAAGGGGTTCGCCCCCCGACACCGTCACTCCGCCTCCGGATGTGACATAGTATTCCCTGTCCCGTATCACCACCCCGAAGACTTCTTCCACGGTGGCAATACGCCCTGTCAGCTCTCTGGCCCCGCTTCTGCAGACAGCGGCACACCGGCCACAGTGCGTACATTCCTCCGTGAAGGCCTTCTCACAGAATTCCCGGCACTTGCCGCAGCCCGTACATTTCCCGGGAAAAAACATCAGCTCTTCCCCGCTTTTGTGGGATTCCGGATTGTGACACCACTGGCAACGCATGTTACAGCCTTTCAGGAAAACCATGGTGCGAATGCCCGGTCCGTCATGAATGCAGAACCGTTGTATGTCAAATACTTTTCCAGTCATAGTCAGTCTCCGTTTTATCCAGGCTCTGGCTTATCGCATCCATTTCCAGATTCACACCGGCAGCTCCCAAAAACTACAGTCCGTTCTCCCAAAGCCATTTCAGGCAATCTTCTTTCGTTTACTATCCTTATCATGTTAAAGCTCAATCACCCGGCTGTCCCCCAAAGTCTTTCCCCTGTGGAAATCCACCTTCTGCAGTTCCAGCCTGTCCGCGTAAAACTTTGCCGCAACGCCTGCACCCCCCTGGTCACCGTCCTTATCCAGAAAGGCAGGCAGGTTCAGCGCATAAAAACGCTCCCCCAGCTTTTGAAAGGAATCTCTGTCAAAGGGAGCATGGAGATGCCCGCTCACCAGCAGAACCGTAATCCCGGCGTCCGCATGGGCCTGTGCAAGCTCCCGCACAGCCCGGCTCTGCTCGAAATTCCCTTCCGGCCACTTTCTCTCCACCCCGTTGGTACCGTTTAAGGGCTGATGATTCACCAGAATCACCGGACAGCGCTCCTCCACAGCTCTGTCAAGGGCCGTATTCAGGAAATCCAGCTGTGTCCGGGAGACAAATCCGTCATCCTTCAGCATTCTCTCGGTAGCCAGCGCGATACAGTATACGCCGCCATGCTTTACGGCATAGTAACAATTTTCATCCGGCAGATCGCAGAATCTCAGGAAATCCCGAAAAAGTCCGCAGGCCTTCCGGAAATCCGGATTGACGCTGGTGCCCTGGGAGTCGTGATTCCCCATGGCCGGAAAAACCCTGCACCGCGTGAGATACCTTGTGACCATTGCCTTCAAAATGGGATATTCGGAAGGATTTCCCGCATTTGTGATGTCCCCTGCCATCACCACCGCCGTATCTCCTGCGGCATAGCGGTTCAGGCCTGCCATGGAGATCCGCAGCTGATCGTTGCGGTCCCGATACACATCTCCGTCCGTATGGGAATCCGCCGTCAGCAGGAACTGCACTCTCATGCCGCTTTGTGCCGGCTGCATATGCCCTTTGCAGATTCTGTCCGCCTTCCGCCGAACCCGGGCAGTTTTCAGTTTCTTCCAGATATGAGTTCTCATAAGCTGTTCCCTTCCTACTCTCTCCGCCTCTTTTCTGCTTCGCTCCAAAAGCATATCAGGCGCCTACTTTAAAACCGGTCCTTGCAATGACATTCTCCTGGGTCGCCTTGGAAAGCCGCACAAAATAATCGCTGTACCCTCCGATGCGGACAATCAGGTCTCCGTGCTTTTCCGGGTGCTTCTGAGCGTCCAGCAGTTCCTCCGCCGATACCACAGTCACGGAGAGCTGTTGTCCCTTTCCCGCAAAATAGGTACGCCAGAGCCCGAGGAAAGCCTCTCTCCCCTCTTCTGACTGGAAAAGATCTCTCTCAAACTTAATATTTAAAATGAAGCCGCTGCCGGCCAGAGTATGGTCAAAGCACAGACAGGAATTCAGCAGCGCCGTGGGCCCATTCCTGTCACATCCCGGAACTGCTCCTATAGAGTCCGCAATCATGCTTTCTCCGCTTTTCTTCCCGTTTGGCAGCGCTCCCAGCGCCGCCCCATAGCCGGCCGCCCTGTTATAGGGAGAGCATCCGCCGCTGAAATGTCCGCCACGTACAGTCTCGATTCCCAGCAGCCTTCGATTAAAATGGTCTATGATTTCTTTCCCGATGGAATCCACATACTCAATGTCATTCCCGAACTTCAATTCCGACTTCTTAAGGGTATGATACATTTCCTCATATCCTTCGAAGTCAGCCTTAAGAGCGTCCACAAGCTCCCCCATGGTATAACGCTTTTCTTCATATATATACTTTTTGACAGCGGCCAGGGAATCTATGGCATCCGCAATCCCTTCCGCCAGAATCTGCCCGTTTCCATAGATGGGACCTCCGTCCTTGTAATCCCGTCCCTTTTCAATACAGCCCTCGATCAGAGCGGAGCGCAACGGATTTGGCGCCTCCGCGGCGTAAGCCCGCTGGGCCGTGTTGGACATTTCCGCAGCGGCATCCGTCATATCATCCAGCTGCCTGAGAAACGCGGCAAAGAACTGGTCAAAATCCTGAAATTCTGTGGGATCTCCTGTGTGCAGTCCCACATCCTGCCCGGTCTTCGGAGAAATCCCGTTGAACAGCACAAGTTCCACCGCTTTGGCAATGACCACCTCTCCGTCCTCCAGCCCCATGTGGCTTTTGCCCTGAATATCAATCTGGTTGCATCCGTTCATCACATAACTGTGAGAGTCCCGGGGCGGAATTCCCAGTCTCTCCAGCGCCGGGCATACCGCCTCGTCATTGTACAGGGCCGGCATGCCGCAGCCTGAAGCAAGAGCACGGTAAGCCGCCTGCATCAGCTTTTCCGGCGTGTTGCGATGCCATCTCATGGTAAGGTTGGGCGTATGGTATTTATATTTCGCCGTCACATCCAGAATCTCATGGGTCAGGTCGTTGGATAAGTCATTCCAGTTCTCATCAGAGCCCGAGATACACAGATTCCAGGTTCTGGTATTGTGCATGAACTGCCACACGGCCTCCAGATACCGGCGGCGCAGGCCGCTCTCCGTCACCCTCCAGAAATCATACATATACTGATCAAAATGGCCGGGGGAATCGATTCCGTCCAGGTAAAAAAGCCAGACGAACACAATACATGCCTCCATGAAATCCCGGCATGGTTTCTCCGGCGCATGGGAAAAAGTATCCCTGATTGCCTCCAGACGCTTTCTCTCTTCCGGATGTTCGGTCTTCTCCGCCAGTGCTCCCGCCTCTTCACAGATGCGCCTGCCGAAAAGGTCCAGCGCATCCATGGTCATGACAATGGCATCGTAAAAGTCATCCCGGCCCACATTGATTTTCCGATATTCTTCCGCCTTCTCCCGATAATATCCGGTGCCATTTTTCATAATGCCTGCAAACTCGGGCACACAATGCCCCATCCAGGTGCCGCCCCAGAGATGCTTCTCCGCCAGCAGCATATTCTGTCTCTCACTGAAAAAGTTCCCCTGCAGGTCTGCGTGTTTCATCCAGGGACGCATCCCTTCCTTTATGACCATCAGCTCCTCCGCGTCCTCCGGATACTTTGCAGCAAGCTCATCCAGTAACTCTTCTTTGCTAAAAAGGCTGCTGCGAAAGCTCATTCCCGTGGCCTGCTTCTGAAATCCCCCGTATACAAACCCGTTTTCCAGGTCAAATTCCAGCAGCAGGTCCTTTGCCGCAGTCACAAGGCCCGCCGCCATTTTTTTGATTTTGCTCTCTCCGGGACAGGACAGGAATCCACGCCCGAAGGGCTCCCGCTTTGTCTGAAACTGATACACCATAATTACCTTTCCTTTCCGTTGACACACTTTCCGTCATGCCGTCTGCAACGGCACATACACCAGAAAACAATTTCTGGTGTCAAGTACAACAGAACACAGTTCTGCTGTCAAGAACAATCCGTGAAGCACGCTGCCTTTGCGTTCTTCCGTGTGAAGTTTTAGAATTTCCATCCTTCCGCCTACAGTGGCACAGGCAAGTCCGGCAAAATCCCCTTTGCTCCGACAGCAGTTACTCCGGATTCTTACACAGCCATTCTTCCAGCGCATCCCCATAGGGTCCGTGGCCATGAACCGCCACAACACGCCTGGCGCCCGGCTGTACCGCCAGCTTCTGTCCGTGCATGCCGCCTTTTCCATATACGTCCGTACCTTCCATCAGCGGCTTCATCTCATACCCTCTCTCCAGCACAATCCGCACCCATTCCTCGGACAGATAGCGATGTCCTCTGTAGGTGCCTCCGTTCATATAGATAGCTCCCAGCTTCGCATAATCTCCGGTGGTCAGATAGATACAGGAGCCTCCGTGAGGGTGGCCCTGTGGGTCCGTGCTCCAGGCCCACTGCTCGAACTTTGCCGGAACGAACAGCTCATGGGAAAGGAACAGATTGATATCCTCCCCGGCAGCCTTTTCCACCGCCCTCGCCACCAGATAATAGGACGCGTCGCTGTAGCGGCCTCCCTCTCCCGGCGTGTAGTCCAGCGGCGCGGTGAGACAGCTTTTCAGCCAGTCCTCGCCGTATTGATGAGAGTCAGCCCTGTCGATATCCATATACCTGCCGCCGAATCCGGCCTGGTGCTTCATCAGCATATGGAGCGTGGTTTTCTCCCATCTTGGGTCCATGCCTTCCGGCAGTTCCTCCCGGAAAATGTCCACAATCCGGTCCTCCGGCTTTAACAGCCCTCTGTCATAAAGCATACCCACCGCGGTCACGCAGAAGGCTTTGGCGGAAGAATAGGTATCATTCAGCTTATTGCAGGGCTGCATTCGAAGCACCTGTGGTTCTCCGTCTCCCTCGATCACAGCTATATTGTACACATTAAAATTTTTATTCAGAATAAATGCCGCCAGCTTTTCCATATAAGAATTCATATGTAATATTCTCCTTCCTCTCAGAATTCCTGATGCTTCATAATCCAGTCTGACGCCGCACCGTTGTCTCCACAGCCGGTATAGGCTACCACCCGGTCTGCCTTCGGAAGGATGATGAGGTTCTGCCCCAGCATTCCACCTTTCCCATATACACCGCTCTCCCGGTCCCGTACATGCAGCTCATACCCCCGTGCCAGAACCGTATCCACCGACTCCCGGGTAAGGTATCTCCTCCCCTGATAGACGCCGCCGTTTTTGTAGACCGCGCCCAGCTTCGCCACATCCGAAGCCTGCATGAACATACCGGAGCCGCCGTTTGGATGTCCCTGGGGATCCTTCTGCCACGCCACCTCCTGGAACTTCAGAGGATAGAAGAGCTCATGCCAGAGGAATCTGTTGATATCCTCTCCCGCCACTTTTTCCACAATGCGGGCCAGCAGATAAAAAGCGCCGTCCGAATAGCCTTCCGAGGTTCCCGGCGTATATTCCAGAGGCGTTGTGAACAGATATCTCAGCCAGTCCGTGGTAAACGTTCTGGCATCCCGGGTATCCGCATCAAGATGTCCCCCGGGCAGGCCCGCCCGGTGCTTCAGCGCCATATGAACCGTCACATCGTGCCAGCGGGGATCCATTCCCGCTTCCGGCAGCTCATCCGCCAGAATATCGCACACGCGGTCATTTACTGTGAGAATTCCTCGCTCACAGCACATCATTACGGCAGTCACCGTGAATACTTTGGTTATGGAATAAATATCATTGCACCAGTTGGGTGATTTAATACGCATAAATTCCGGCGGATTGTCCCCCGTCACCGTGGCAATCTCATAAATGTTAAGTCCTTTGGAAATGACGTATTCTCCTAATGCAGTCAGATATTTATCTGTCATTTTGCCCTCCTGTTCCGCTGCCCTTATGGCACTTTTTCGCGCTGCCTTATTTTTCCGAAATACTTTTTTAAATACTTCTGCTATCATGAATAAAATGATTCTACCATGCGCCACAAAAAATGCAATGTTCTCACAGGAAAACATGACAAATCCATTTTCTCTTTGTGTGTTTCATACAATTTGAAAGTGTGTTTTTTGTCTATTATGTATAAGGCTCATCGAATCGTAACAATTCAGACGAGAGACTGAACTGTAGGGGGGTCTAAACTGTTACATCGAATCCAACGGAATGCACTCTCCCCCCTTGTGACTCGTTTCTTTCTGTGATATGATGGATGAGTTCGCAGTCTGACCTGACTACTGTGAAAGTCCCTGGCTTTTATGCACGGTGGAGCAGTCTGGATACATAGGGGTATTGCGGATAAATACAGAAAGACAAAAGGAAACTTCCATGGAATTTATTGATGATAAGAAAACCTTCTATAGAAATCTGCTCCGGCTTGCCCTGCCCATCTCGCTTCAAAGCCTGATGCTTGCCCTGGTTGCCGCCGGAGACGCGCTGATGCTGGGAAGAGTGGCTCAGGATGAAATGACTGCCGTTTCCCTGGCAACTCAGATCCAGTTCGTTCAGAATATGTTCCTGGCCGCTGCCACAGGAGCCGGAGCTATCCTGGGAGCGCAGTACTGGGGCAGGGGAGACCGTCGTACACTGGAGACCATTTTCAACATTATGCTCCGTCTCTGCGGCCTCATTTCTGTCCTGTTCTGCGGGGCATGTGAAATCATGCCGGAATTTCTGATGCGGATTTTTACTCACGATGAGGCACTGATTCTCATTGGTGCAGCCTATCTTCGTATCGCAGGCTGGTCTTACCTGCTTACCGGCATATCCCAATGCTATCTCACCATGATGAAAGTAACAGACCATGTGAAGCCGGGAGCCTTCATCAGCTCCGGCGCCGTTCTCATCAATGTCTGTCTGAACGCTGTATTCATATTCGGCCTGTTGGGAATGCCGGCACTGCAGGCCAGAGGAGCTGCTCTTGCAACCACCGTCTCCCGCATTATCGAGCTGGCGCTTTGTCTGTTCGTCTCATCAAGGGATACCTATGTACATCCGGGATTAGACAGATTCTTTCAGAAGAACAGGGAACTTGGAAGAGATTTTGCAAAGCAGTGTCTGCCGCTGATGGGCGGTTCTCTGTGCTGGGGCATCGGCTTCACATCCTACACTGCAATTATGGGGCATATGAGCGCAGACGCGGCCGCGGCCAATTCCGTGGCCGCTGTCGTACGCGATCTGATCTGCTGCTTCTGCAACGGCATCGGCAGCGCCGCGGGAATCATCGTGGG
>JAAWLQ010000142.1 GCA_022797995.1 Lachnospiraceae bacterium | reverse complement strand
TGCTCCTGGCAATTTCTTTCCGGATCGCTGCCTGGTATGCCGGCACCTTTTCCCCATGAAGGAGGGCGGGAAAAAACGGATATCCCGCATAGGTAGTCAGTGTCAGGGGACTGTACAGTTTCATCTCCTGCCCTTTCCCACGGTCCGGGCAGATCGGTTTCTCCCGGTTGATCACCACGCCATAAAAGGTTTCTGTCACACCGTCTTCCACAATCTTTTCCTGTCCATATCTGCGGTAGTCAAAACAGAAGGACAACCCTTCCGGAACAAAAAGCCTTGCCTGCTCCAGATGGTAGTGTGCATAACTTTCCGGTTCCAGGAAAGGGAAGGGCAGAAACTCATACGCCTTATGCTCCCGGATCACATGGCAGCATCCTTCCATGGTTTCGGGAAGTTCCGCTTCCAGCGCTGCCAGTGTCAGCTTCCAGTCGATCCCCGAACACACTTCCAGCTCTTCGATCACCTTTGCCGCCTGGTTCAGTTCCTCCAGCGTGCTGCCTGGCGGCAGATGCTCCAGCAGTCCATCAATGGCGGCAGATATCTCTACCCTTTCCGGTATCTCCTCCATGAGTCCTGCCTGCCTTTTTTTCTCTGCCAGTTCTGTCTCCGGCAAGGGAAGGGTAAATCTTACATAACGGTCTTTAAAGGAATCCCGGATCAGGGTGACTGCAAAGATGCCCGGTCTCTTTTCTGTCTTCTGTTCCTCCACACCAGCCTGCACTGCCGGTTCTCTCCTCTTTTCCACGAACCCGCCTTCCGTCAGAAACCCATGGTCTCCCTGCCAGATCCGCCCGATTTCCTGATAGTCTACAAAACGGTTCAGCTCTTCCGGGATCTGTGCCGCTTCCTCCTGTTTCAGATACCTTCCCAGTTCTTCCAGGCTTTTGATCTCCGGATGGAGACTGTAGGAACCCAGATGCCCAAGCGTCTTTAGGATCTGGTCTGAGGACTGGGGAGCCTCCATCCGGTATGCTGCTTCAAAGAGCAGGCCCTCCTCCCGACTCAGAGCGTCCAGACTCCCCGCCAGCCGGTTGAATGTTTCCAGGTTATCTCCCTGAAAGACCAGCTCCCCGATGAGCCCCTTTTCTATTTCCGAAAACCCGGATTCCACCTCAGCCACATATGGCATCATCACGGACGGATGCTGTTTCTTAAGCTCCCTCCTGACCTGCTCCGCTGCCTCCTCTGCAACCGGAAGCTCCATCCAGATCCCTTTGTCATAATTTTCCCTCTTTACATAAATCCTCAATGTCTTTCCCTTCCTTCTGGTATCTTTACTGCATCTGGATTCCCTGAGACTGGCCTGTTTCCAATGCCAGTTCCTCATCCTTCCGGACTACCAGCCCGGCTCCTGTATAAGCACAGCTGTGGGATGCATAGTATTCTTCCCCGATCCCCGTATAATCCAGATAAGGCCATACTTCTCTGGAAAATGTCATAAGTCCGTTCTCTACCACATAGCCTCCCAGCTCCCGGCTGCAGGTCACACCGGGGAAATACTCATACAGAGACAGGCTGTCCGCCGCCTGCAGCACATCCTCTATGGTAGAAATGGAACTGCAGTCCAGGATCCCGGAAAATTTCATCTGTTCTTCCCTGTCCATCCCTTCAATCTTCTCCGCCAGCCGGCTGATCTCCTGAACCCCCCCGTCTGCAGGCAGATACTGGCTCAGGTTGGGGATAGCGGATTCCACTCTGGCGATCCTAAATGAGATACTGCTTTCCCCCCTCATGCCCTTTGGTCAATGCGAGCATCTTCTGCTCTGCCCGCTCCCTGCCGGAAAGCGGAAAGGTGAGCCATATCTGATTGACTGGCTTTTCCGTATTTTCGTACAGGATCTTCAGAATGGGTTTTCTCGCTTCCATGATTGCCTCCTTTCAGCCAGTCTTTTATCTGCCGATCATTCCATCACCGGCCTGCCAGTCTCCGGCCCTTCTTCTTTTCCTGTGATGGTGACATACTGGTCGATCACACTTAATGCTTCATAATAATCATGGCATTCTCCTCCGGTAATACGCTTCACCATCTCTTCTGCCTTCTCTTCCATCCCGTTTTCCCTCAGTGTATGGGCCGCCATCCCCATCAGGTTGAAGATGTTTCCATCCTCACCGAGCAATGCACAGTTCGGCTTTTCTGCCACGGCTTCACGGAGAAATCCTCTCAGCCGGTTGTTCACATAATCGGACATCCAGGTGCCGCCAAACTGGGGATGGGTCTTAATCCTCCAGACTGCCAGCTTTCCGATGTCCAGCTTTTCCTCTCCAAAGAAAAAGAGCAGGTTGGTCGATCCCCCGTTCCGGAAAACTGCCACATCATCCAGCCTTTTTCCTTTTGGAAGGATCCCTTCCTGCTCCAGCATCTGGTTGATCCCGTCTACCCATTCCTTCAGGTCCCCGCCGCATCCCTGGAGAATTAATCCCTCACGGTCATGCATCTTCCGGAGTTCCTCTTTTTTGATCTGTTTCACCATAATCTGCTCCTTTTCTCTCTGATCTGCTCCTGCCGGCATGACAGCCGGGATCTTTAGTCCAGCCGGCATTGACTGATCTTACACACTGCCACACAGGCAAGCCCGGCTGTACCCGCCACAAAAACTGCTGCCGTTGCCGCAAGCCCCAGTATCCATCCCATATCTTTCTCCCTCTCTTTCTCTCTTTTTATGCCATCTATTACATCTGGTACTCTGTCATGATGACTGCCACTTTCACCTGCGGCAAAGTATTCGTCCATCACATGATTATTATGGTGTGACAGAACCGCCAGTTAATTAACTGTAAGTCAGAGTTCCAATTGCCCAAAATCACTTTGACTTTGCTTCATCAATGCTCACCTAGCAGTACTTGTCAAAGTCATAGTTTCATTAGAAGAGCGTTATCCACCTTTACAGTTATTATCTTGTCAAATATCATCACAATCCCAAATCAGATTCTTTGCAATCAGAGCGACCACGTACTTTTCTTTTTGGCATTTGGGGACAAAAAACTAGAAGTCTATCCCTAACAGGAAACAACTTCTAGTTTGCATCTCGGATCTTGGTAATGACCTATTAATCCCATATTCAGTATTTTATAATAATCATATCAATCATCTTATAAATACATTTCTCTATTTTCTCGATTTAATGAGTAATGCATTCTCAATAATTAGGGTAACATCTGTTTCTTTAATATACGATATTCCGACACCCACCAACTAACCAATAATAAAAACTGATACAAAATGTTACATACATCTAATATAAAAATGACATTATCTGATATTTCAATAAAACAAATTATAATAATTGAAATAAGAATTCCAATAATTCCAATAAAAGTTAAAACAGTCCACTTCAAATGGAATCCTTTTCCCTCTTCACCTGCAGAATTTTTGTGACATAATATATCCCAAATAACACAAATACTTTCATTTAATCCAATTAAGACCAGACTTAAACAAATAAAATACTTTAAAGTTCTCCAACAAATAAATATACGAGGAATATTTGCATATATGGCAACAGATAACATATCAACCACAAAATATTTGCTATCATAAAATTCAAAAGTGTCCATTCCCGTTTTCCAAAGGCTTAATATATATATAATAAAGAAAACACCATTAAATAACATTATTATATTATCAGAAAACCCAACCGACATACACACAGCGATAAAAATAATTAAATATGCAATAATACTTATTATAAACTGTATGTCTTTTAAAGCATATTTCTCTCCCAATTATCTCTTTCTCTTTCCAATATGCTAAATTTCTATACTCATATGCATCAAATATCATAAAAAAGCTTAGTAAATGTCATCTTTTGTTTCAAAAACAGTTTTGCCTAGACAATACGGGTAATATATCTCTATGAGAATCTTTGTAAAGACTGCTTCACATTGCTGATACAGCAAAATCTTGACAAATATCCTCATAGGAAATGATTATTACCTAAACACAACTAAGATGATTTCCAAGTTCCGGAACTTCACCCCAAAAATTTCTAGATTTACAATTTTAAGACATACAAATATTCATTTTTCCTATTATCTAGCATAATATTCATCAATACTTAAAGCAATTTTTTTATTACATTCCTCTACACAAATTCCATCCATTATGCTTATAAATATTGACTCCAACAATTCAATTGCAAATAATGTAATATGAGTTAACCTTGTTGCACATTTTTCAGAATATCCATGTAAAAAAAGTTCATTTTCATCTTTAATGCAATTAGTCAATAGCCTCTCTGCCATCTTTTCAGTACATGTATAAATATCGCTTATTCTCCCATCCATAAATGAATATTTAAATACTCCAGACCGGCTCCTCTTCTCATAATTCGCTTGTATTGAATTATTAAATATCATATCATCTTCTTTAACGTTTTTTAAAAGCGATAAAGCAGGTGTATCGCTCAAAGGTATTAAAGCGTTACTAAAAAACATTGATTGAAAAATTAATTCCGGTTTATAGTCCATTACTTTCTTAAGCGTCAAAATAGTTTCATATAATTCCTCTGGTGTTGTCATAGTATCAAACATTATCATTCCTAATCTTACACGAACATTATTATTTTGAAGAATTCGGATTGCATTTACATTGGTTTCAACTAAAGTTCCCTTATTATATCTATCCAAAACATTTTGGCTAAATGATTCAACTCCAAGGAATACGCAATAAAGCCCCGACTCAGCCAAAATTTGTACAATTTCTTCATTAATACAATCTGCACGTGCATATATAGAATAATTTATGGATAAATCACGATATTTTAACTCCTCTACGAAATCTACTACCCTTGAAATAGCATTACTATTTATTTGTAAAAATTCATCATCTGAGAAATAAAATTCCGTAACACCAAGTTTATATAATGACTCTATTTCATCAACAACATTTTTGACACTTCTTAGTCTTAATGGGTATCGATTAAAATATTTCTCTTTCGATCGTAAATAACAATAAGTACATCGTCCAAAGCATCCCCGCGAAGATAGGATAGAGGCGCAGTAATTATTTATTGTAGTACTATTTAATGCATATCTTGTAGGAAAGGGAAGTTCATCTAAACTTTCTCTAAGCGATGCGGAATTAACACAAACATTCATTTCCGCATTTAAATACGCAATTCCTTCAACATCTTCATATTCTCCGTCATTTAAAACACATTTCACATAAGAAAGTGCAGAATCTTCTTCCCCTAATATAACACTATCTACTTTATGCTCAAAAAAAGATTCCATATCAACATGTGTATTTCCATATACCGCAACACGGACTCCCTCAAAAATACCCTCTGCAAAAAGGTTATCTAACAGTTCAATAGTATTTGCTGGTCCATTAGTAGGGTGTTTATCGATAAAAAATATTACTATCTTTGGTGAATTTCCTACAATAAATTCCCTAATTTTTTCTTTATCTTCTAAAGGATCATGCTGGCAAAAAGCCAAATCCATAATATATGTATCTATTCTGTTTTTTTTGAGCAATGCATCGACATACCCCAACCTTACATCTTCTACATTCTCAACATATTTAATTTTATGTTCCTTCACCTTGATAAGTAATACTTCAACCTTCAACTTATTCACCTACTCTCCTTTATTACAAATTCTAGCTATCATCCCGGTCTATGATTTGCAATATGTAATTTAAGATAGAGATTAATCTCTTTTTCATCAATATTTTCTTCCTTTGTAGCGTCAAATCCTTTATCTGCAGTTCTTACATCTAATTCTTTATCATCATATATATTGCGTTTTTCCTTAGTCTCCATATAATTTAACCATGTTGTACATCTTCTGCCATAGCTTTAGAAATGTACCCTTTCCTTACAAATTGTGTTGTAAATCCTAAATGTTCAAATGCTTCTTGACTTTCTTCTCCGTTACCAGTTTGTAGAAACAAATACTCAATTTGCTTTTTCTTACATTCAACAATAGCTTTTGATACTAAGGCTCTACAAACTCCTTTATGTTGATAATGCTCGTCAACCGCAACCGCATACAATCCAGCACAATTACCTATTGATAATAAACTAAGCATTCCAACTGGGCTTTCTTCATAAAATGCAAGATAATAATTTATCCCAACAAGAGGCGGATGTGATAAAAATCCATTTTTAACACATTGAACATATTCTTTTACTTCTGGCCCTGGTAATACTCTGCAGTATACCTCTCCAAAAAGATCCAAGTCTTTCTCAGTAACTTCTCTGACTTCAATCCTTTCCCTAGATACTTGTGACAAATCATTTGTAAAATCATAAAACATCCATGCTTCTTCATCAAAGACCACAAAATCATTATCTAATAAAAACTCAGAAAAATTTTTAGATGTTGTAGCTGGCGTGAGATAAAAGCAAATTTGTCTATCGTGCTTATCAAAAAACAAATTACTTTTGCTTAAAATATCTTTTTTCTCTTCAATAGTATCTTTTCCACTTATACTATGTATATTATATGCCTGATTATACCAAGTATCTGTTACCAAATTAGTATATGCAAATGAAACACCTGGTAAATCAGTTAACTCAGAAAAATAACTTGAAAGTTGCATAAGATAGTGTGCTCGCTCGCAATTCTTAATAATCTGATTGTTCATTTTTTATTACTCCTTTCACTATTTAGATATAAGTTGTCCTTTACAAATGACAGCCTCATTTTTTAACAAAGTTGATATATCTTTAAGAGGGTTCTTATTAAGTATAACAATATCAGCGATATTCCCTTTAACAATTTTCCCTCTTGTATTATAGCCAAGTGCTTTATAAGGATTAACTGTTGCATAAGTAAGTGCCTGTTGATTTGTTGCTCCTAACACACACATCAAAAAAATCTCTCTTAATACCGTAGAGAAATCGGTACCCTTGCACCCCGCATCACTTCCTATACAAAGTAACTGCCCTGTTTTTATCGCATCAGGTAACATATTAATCAGGATTTGAAACCACTCATCAATAGAATCTGGCACCTCATTAAAATAAACTGGATTTTTACTCATAATATCTTTTACTAAATCCCATACATTATTATCCTTAACCACATTAAATTGCTCCAGTTTACTCATTCCACAAACATCAAGTGCTGTAGAAAATGTTGGTACATAAAATGTTTTAGGATATCTTTTTCTTCCCATATCATCGTCAAATGGCACAGCATGCTCTATTGTTCGAGCCCCACCATGTAGTGCCCTCATCACTCCAGTTTTACTTGGATATGTATGGCAAGCCATAAACATTTTTTTCTTTTTTCCATATTCAGCTATATGTTGTAACATATCAGTATTAAATGCCGGATTTGGTACTCTATGCTTTGCTTCATTATCTAAAGGATCGCTTGCGACTTTAATAAAATCTGCTTTTAAGTTACTGTTTAGATCAATAGCCATATCAACATCTTTGACATTTTCTATCTCTCTTCCAAACTCATACATATGTCCTTTAGGATATGTAATAACATCTCCACATGTTAAGATATATGGCAGCGAAGATTCGTTTCTCAAAATATACTTTATCCATTCTGCACTATGAGCATAACTACCCATATCTCGACAAACAGTTACGCCAACACGTCTTAATCCACGTAAATTTTCATATGCTATTTCTACAATTTCATTGGGAGTAACATAATAATCAGGTTCACTCATACAATGAGACATAGTAATATGCAAATGCATATCCACCAAACCTGGTATTGCCCAACATCCGCCATAATCATATTGTACCTCACACTCATTTGGTAAATGTGCTTTCGTATCATAGACGTCTGTTATAAACTCTCCCTCAATTTCAATAGTCTGATTAAATGCATATGAAGCTTTCTCAATATCAATACAATTTATATTACATAGTGCTATTTTACCCATATTGCAATTCCATTTAATATCAAATTAATTGTACGGCTCTTTCCAGCATCATACCAAGGCGAGAATCCAAGTACCCCTATTACATCTACCATTTGATTATTACAGTATCCGACCATAGTAAGCGCATCTCTATTTAAATAAAGAGGTAATCTCACACCATCTCCAACTATTTCACAAATAATACTTTCTTCTCCATTATACAATATAGATTTTACACCACTCAAATCTGGTGGACTCAATGGATCATATCGTTCCGATATACATAAGTTGGGAATGCGTAAAATACCACTTAAAAATATAGGTTTTCCTATATTATCTTGTTGCTCCCACTCTTTTAATACTCTCGTGCAATCATCTACATTCTCAAATATTAATTCTTTAGGAAAACATTCTATCAATTTATTAACTATCGTTTCTGGTAATAAATCATGGATTTGAGTAGTTATTCCTTCTTGTTTTGCCCTAGACACCTCTCCCTGTAATAGCCAGTTAAAACCACCTGATGCCGATGTTTGCTTTATCACCTTAACTTCAGAACCAATAAAGGGTACTGCTACTCCAATGACTTTTTCCTTGTTTACATATATTAAAGTCCTTGACATAATAGTTCTCCTTTTTATATAATGTGCGCATGCTCATAATTGTTACAATAAGTATTTAATATCTCCCTTTTTCACCACTATTATCTATAAATATCTATATTATAGCATTTATATTTTTCAACGAACACGAATCATTAATTCATATTATACATGAACTTTTTATTATTTATATCTGTACACATATTTACTCTATATGATTTTATACAGAGTTCAGCTAACTTCTTTAGATTTATATTATGAAGTTACGTCAGCATACCAAAAATTATTGTTTGCCTATCTATTAGTGTTAGCGTACGGATAGCCAATAATAATAGATAAACTTGGTATATAGTCATATTCTTTATTTTCATATACATACTGAATATCCTCATATAATTAAGAGTAAAACACATTAGTCTTTTTCTAATCTCTCTTCAGATTCTTAAAAAAAACACACTAAAAATTTATTTGCTTTTTATTCAATTCCAACTCCCCCAAAACACTATACACAATCCTCTTTCCATTTGTGTATACAGTTCCTATTTTCAAACGCTATGCACACAATACACTCTCAAAACTTTACTTCATATTACGTCCATGTGAAGATAAGCAGAAAAAACTCTCAATATAGGATTGCGCTGTTGGAAGTCCTGCATATATTTATCAAGTATCTTTGCCGCAAGCTGTCCTTCCTCTGTCTTTGCTCCCATATCGTCTTTATTCCCGA
>JAAWLQ010000141.1 GCA_022797995.1 Lachnospiraceae bacterium | reverse complement strand
CGGCGGCATCGGCGGAGAAGGCGGCATGGGCGGAACCGGCGGGAATGGCGGAACCGGCGGTAACGGTGGAACCGGTGGCAATGGTGGAACCGGCGGAACGGGCGGCAACGGTGGAACCGGCGGGAATGGCGGAACCGGCGGGAATGGCGGAATCGGTGGCAACGGTGGAATCGGAGGTAACGGCGGAACCGGCGGCATGGGCGGAAGCGGCGGTATGGGCGGCAATGGCGGGCCCGGCGGTGTAGGCGGCATGGGAAGCGCCGGCGGCGGAGGAAATGGAATCTCCGATGAGATGCTGGAACTTCTGACCGACATGTACATCCGCAGGGCGGACACCAGCAGCAATACAATTACCTGCAGATTCAATATATATGATCCCTTTAACTATATGGGAGCGGCAGAATTCCTGCTGTGGGAAGGGGACAGCAATAAGGACCTGGAGGAGCTGGACAGCAGCGAAATTGATGACATGACCAGAATGTCCGCCGCTCCCGGGGATACGGAGCTGGTGTTCCATGATTTACAGAAGAATACGGAATACACAATTTCTCTCGGGTATATGAACAGTGACGGCAACTATGAGGAACGTGACAGAATCACCACCAGAACCAGGAACTATCAATGCAGTGTGCAGATTACGGAAGTCAGAGAGGATTCCTACAAATACCTGATTCATCTGGATCCGGAGATGGAAGGGATTCAGAAAGTATTGATACACAGCGACGATCTGGGA
Organism: Lachnospiraceae bacterium; assembly: GCA_022797995.1. Classification (GTDB taxonomy): domain Bacteria; phylum Bacillota; class Clostridia; order Lachnospirales; family Lachnospiraceae; genus Acetatifactor. The sequence goes on along the minus strand of JAAWLQ010000141.1, from coordinate 8,520 downwards.
GAGCTGGAAACGCTGCTGTCAGGTTCCGCCAACAGACAGATTACCCTGCTCATGGGGGATGACGGCTGGGAGGGGAGCCACACATTTGACAGTGCGGCGGCCATGGCCACATACGAGAATCTGGATGTGATTGTGACGGTCACTTACCGGGATAATGCGGGTGTGGAGCATACGGAGGATATGGCCTCGGTGCTGGTAGGGAATCCTTTCCATGACGAGACCGTGGGCGGAGGCACAGCGCAGATATCAATAGAGGCATTGCAGGAAGAGGTGGAATCCCTCAAGGGTACCGTGCAGATTCTCACGGAGGAACTGGAGCGCAGGAGTGTCCCGACTCAGAACCAGCCGCCGGAGCAGAAGCCTTCATTGAATCCCACCGGAGCGCCTGCACAGGATCAGGTGCCGAAGGAGAGTCCGGAGCCGAACCAGAGCCCGGTGCCACCCACCCAGAGTCCGGCGCCGGAGGACACGCCGGTACCGGACCAGAACGCGTCGGCCACTCAGAACCCGGCATCGCAGGAAAGCCCGGCACCGAATCAGACCGGAGCACCTGCACAGAGTCAGAGTCCGAAAGAAAGTCAGACACCGGACCAGAACGCGGCTGCTGCACAGAACTCGGCGTCAAAGGAGAACCCGACACAGGATTCCACCGGATCACCTGCACAGGACCGGGGTCCGAAGGAAAGTCCGGCGCCAGATCAGGACCCGGAGTCCACCCAGAGTTCGGAGGCTGATTAGAATCCGGCAACGAAGGGAGTCCGAAGCCGCTCCCGGACAGACGCAGGGCATGGCAGGGAACCGGCGGGAATATCACAGGAACCACAGCATCCCCGGACACTCCGGGGGACACAGGAAAATACAAGACTACAGAATAATGGAGGCGGAAAATGGAATCAATATTGGCGGCAACAATGGGAGCAGTGGGAACAATGCTGGGGCTGGCCTTTCTGGGCATCGGCATCGGACTGGGCATTATGGGAGCGAGAGTGGCGGAGGCAATCGGCCGAAACCCGGAGACCAAAAGCGACGTGGTATCCGGCGTGATGATTGTGGCAATTGTGCTGGCGGTGCTGTTATTGCTTTTATTTGCATTCGTATTCCTTCTGCTGTTCTTCAATCCGTTGACGATTTAGGCATAAAGGAGGCACAGCTATGGCAGTGATACTGGGTATTGTGCTGGTCGTCATGTTCCTGATGAACGGAGCGCTGTTTTACGTGCTGAGGACGGCGGTACTGTCCACCAGAAGGCAGGTGGAGGCCTGTTTTGTGAGGGAGCTGGAGGATTACAACGATTTCCTGCAGGACAGAGTCGTTGAGAGCAATCAGATTGAGAAAAAGAAGAATCACCTGAAAAAGGAAATCAGGGAAATGGAAGGGGTAGTGCTGTCCCTGAAGACCTCGCCCTTCTATGCGCCCCGTCCCATTGCCAGGGAGCTTTTTATCCCCACATCCCGGTATATCGACAATGAATTCTTCGATAACCACAAGCGTGTCAACGACATGATGAAGAATATGGATTATCAGGAAATCATTCAGAAGATACAAAGGGAGCATTCCTATCAGGGGAATCGAAAGGACTATGACACGGCTTGCAGGCTTTTAGAGTTTCTGAATATGGAGATGTCCTATGAGTTATGTACCCTTTCTTCCGCCGTACAGCTTGAGACACTGCAGGATGCGCTGGAGGGGGATGAGAGGGAAATGCTGGACAGATTCCTTGCTTCCCTTTCGGAGGAAGAAGAGTTCGATGTGCTGAAATTCCGGACCTTTGCACGGGAGATCAGGACAGCCCAGGATCCCAGGATGTACATCCGCACCGGGGAAGAGAACATAAGGTTCCTGGAGTCAGAAGTGGAGCTTGTCCATCAATATGACAGAAACATTTCGGAGGGCATCCGGATTATCTATCAGAACCAGTCCTATGATTTCAGTATCTATCGACTAAGGAGCAGAAAATGAGTACCTATATTGAAAATCTGGTAAATGGAAAATTAAAAAATATGAAGACGCTCTCCAACATGTATGAAATCGGGCATGTGAGGATGGTAAAGGATTATATTCTGGAGGTGTCCGGACTGGAATCCGTGGGGTTCTATGAGAGAGTCACCATCGCGGACCACTCGGTGGGCTATGTGACCGGTATCGGGAAAAATCATGTGATTGTGGCGGTGCTTCAGCAGAACGACAGCATCTATGTGGGAGATGAGGTGGTGTCCACAGGCTATGATTTCTGTGCGATGTACAGCCCTCTGTGTATGGGGCATATGATGAATATCTTCGGGGAGGAACTGCTGCTGGGAGAGAAGTTCGAACAGTTAAAGCCCATTCCCATCGAGACGGACCCCATTCCCATCATGGAGAGAGGAACCGTGAACCGGCCGCTGTACACGGGCATAGCAGGCATTGATCTCATCTATCCCATCGGCTTCGGCCAGCGGCAGCTCATCATCGGGGATAAGAAGACGGGAAAGACCCAGATCGCGCTGGACACCATTGTGAACCAGAAGAACCGGAATGTGATCTGCATCTATGTGGCCATCGACAAGCCAAAGAAGCTGGTGAAGGAATTATACAATGACCTCATGCGCAAGGGAGCCATGGAATACACGCTGATCCTGGCTACCTTCCATGACGACGCACCGCCGGTCACCTTCTTTACCCCCTACGCGGCACTGTCCATCGCGGAGCTTTATATGCGTCAGGGCCGGGATGTGCTGGTGATACTGGACGACTTGAAGAGTCATGCGGACTGTCATCGTGAGATCAGCCTTCTGGCGGGAAAGGTGCCGGGACGTGACGCATACCCGCCGGACATTTTCTATACCCATTCCAGAATGCTGGAAAAGGGCTGCCAGCACAAGGACGGAGGCTCCATCACCATCCTTCCCATTGTGGAGACCAGGGGCGGGGATATCACGGACTATATCTCCACCAACATTATCTCCATCACCGACGGGCAGCTGGTTTTGTCCCGGAAGAACTTCGAAGCCGGACAGAAGCCCGCCATCAATTACGGCCTTTCCGTATCCCGCCTGGGCGGCGCGGTGCAGGATCCGGATATGAAGAAGCTGGGAGCCAGAGTGCGCAGGGAGTTCCTGAGCTATCTGGAGAGCAGGGAGGTCTATCAGCTTGCTAACATGGAAGAGATGAGCGCGGAGATGCGCAGGAGATTTGCAGAGGGCAAAAAGCTGGAAGACCGGCTGATGCAGTATAAATTCTCTCCAAGGGAGAGGGAAGAAATTCTGCAGATGTTTGAGGAAGTAATGGGAGAAGAGGAATGAGCTTAAAAAATGTGGTGAAGGTAATGAACTTTCATTCTCTGCTCCGGGTGGACCGCTCCAGGAAATCGGCCAGAAAGTACTCTCAGATGGAAGAGATGGTACTGGAAATGCTGGACAATATTCTGAATAACAGGAACATTATTCTGGACAGGAAGGCTCTGCAGATGAATCCCAGGCAGCCCGGACTTCTGATTCTGATGGGGAGCGATCTGGGATTCTGCGGGAATCTGAACAACCTGGTGCGCAGGGATTTCCTGGAGGAGGCGGAGGGGGATTACAGGACGATTCTCATAGGAAGGAAACTGAATGTTCTGCAGGATGATCGCACGCTGATATACCAGACCAGAGAAGAGTTCAATGAGAATCATGAGGAAATGCTGGACCTGCTTTCGGAAGGGCTTGCACAGAAGGCATTTTCCTCCGTGCGTCTGATTTACAACCATTATCGGAACACCTCGGAGATAGAATTCGTAGACAAGGTGATTCTCCCAATGCCCAGGGGGCTTCTGGGAAAGGAAGCTTATCAGGAGGACTTTGTGTGCGAGGGAGATATGCAGCGGCTTCTGCTGGAGCTCACGGGGCTGTATCTGCAGTATGAGGTGGAGATTGCGGCCCAGGTGAGCCTGGCGGCGGAGAACATCACAAGGCAGAGTATTACCACCGAATCCCTGAAGAAGATAGACGAGCGGGAGGAAGCGGCGCGCTGGCGGGCCAGAAGGGAATTGAAAGATAAAGAGTTTGCGAAGGTTCTGGATAACTTTACGAAACTGAAACATTATTAGGAGGCATGTCGGGAATGCAATCGGAAGAGATGATTGGAAAGGTAATAGCCATATCCGAGCTGAATGTGAGGGTACTGGTGGAGGAAGGGAAAATACATATCAGGGACGTGCTGTGCGCGGAAGTACGTGGAAAGCGGATTGCCTTCGAGGTGGCCGAGGAGGACGGCAACGTGGTGTCTGCCATTCCTCTTCACAGCGTGATCGGTCTCAAGAAGGGGACTCCTGTCTATAAGCTGGAGGACAATTTGTCCATGCAGTACAATGACGAGCTGCTGGGCAAGGTGTTCGACGCGTACGGGGAGCTGATGGATGGCAGGACCATAGAGAAGCGGGAGCGCAGAAGCATCTATGACCGGACGGTGGCCATGGAGGAGATCAATGTAAACGGCGGAAATCTCTGGACGGGAATCAAGGTGCTGGACTTCTTCGCCCCCATGCAGAAGGGGTTCAAGATGGGGCTTCTTGGGGGTGCCGGCGTAGGCAAAACCGTGCTGATCAAGGAGCTGATTCACAATGTGTATCAGGCGCTGCAGTCCAATTCCGTCTTTGTGGGCGTGGGCGAGCGCTCCAGAGAGGGACGGGAGCTGTATGACGAGATGACGGAATCCGGACTGCTGGATAAGATCGGCATTGTGTTCGGACAGATGGGTGAGAACTCCTCCGCCCGTTCCAAGGCAATCTTCAGTGGCCTCACGGCGGCGGAATACCTGCGGGATGAAAAGGGGCAGGATGTGCTGCTATTTGTGGACAATATCTACCGTTATGTCCAGGCTATCTCAGAGATCAATGCGGAGCTGTCCAGAGTGCCCATTGAGAACGGGTATCCCGCCAATGTGCAGTCTGCCATCAGTCAGGTGGAGGAGCGCATCAACTCCACGGCGGACGGTTCTATCACTTCCTTCCAGGCCATCTACATTCCCGCAGACGACCTGACCGACGCGGCGGTGCAGAGCATTCAGTCCCACCTGGACGGCCAGATCGTGCTGGACCGCAGGGTGGCGGAGAAGGGGCTGTATCCGGCGGTGGACGTGTTCAATACCACAAGCAAGCTCATCGACATTGAGAAGGTGGGAGATAAGCATTACCGGCTGGTGGAGGCCGTTCTGAAATATTACTCCCGTTACAGGGATCTGGAGGAGATTATCGCGGTGCTGGGCATCGAGGAGCTTTCGGAGGAGGACACCAGAGTCTTCTACCGTACCAGGAAGCTTCGGAATTACTTTACTCAGCCCATGTTCGTGGCGGAACAGTTCACGGGGATTCCCGGGCAGTTTGTGGAGATAGACGATATCCTGAAGGACGTGGAGAATATCCTGAACGGAACCTATGACCATGTGGATGAGTCCAGATTCTCCTATATCGGGAAAATCACGTTCTGAGAAAGGCTTTCGGGTAAGGGGGCAGTAAAGAGTAAAATGGCTGGGAAAAAGAGCAAAGAGGAAAAAAGAAGGATGGTCTCCCACACAGGGGAGCTTGTACAGGAAGAGGGAAAAATCACGGTACGCATCTGCGGCAGGGAAAACGGCCTGGAGATTTACGAGAATGTGAAATTTGTCCGGGTGGTCAGCAGGCGCTATAACCTGCTTATTATGGCCGATTATCTTCCTGTGATCGGGGAGCTGGACGGATTTGTCTTCTTCCGCGACGGGGAAAGGGAATACAGGCGGGAGAACCTGAAAGGCTATTTTATGCACAAGAAGAATCAGTTTTCCCTGATGCTGGAGTCGGAGAGCGAACTGACAGAGGAAGAGACTGAAGCTGCGGCGGAGACAGGGGAGATGGAGGAGTAAGGATATTGATATGAGTAATTATCTCTTATATCCTGTGCTGGAGCTGAAGGGATTCATTCTGTTCAGCATGGGAACACTGGTTTTCCTGACTGTCTGCAGCCTGTTCATCATGGGCAGGAAAAAAGACGGAATCGGGGATTTCGGCTGGCAGGCATTGCTTTTTGGCCTGAACAGAAGGGACATTTTCCGGGTGGCCCTGGGCATTTCCCAGGTTTGCTTTGTTTTTTCTTCTATTGTATTCAAGGTTCCCATGGGAATTGTCCAGATTGCGGCGTTGGCGGTATTGTGCCTGGTCAGAGGGCTGCTGGAGTTTTCCCTGGCCGGCTTTGCCGGGGAGATGCTGTATGGCCTGATGATGGGGACGGCGCTTTTTGTGGAAAATCTTCTGCGGGACTATATGGAGGAGACGGGTGCGGAGCTTTACATAGGGCTGATCTGGGGGCTGCTGTGCCTGTTTGTATTACAGTATGGCATTTATTATCTGATGAAAGGTTTGGAAAGGATATTGCGGGGACATGAGCGAGTGGGAAAGAGGCGGAAATAAGAAAAGAATACCGGGAACCAGGCCAGGCCTCAGACCCATTCTGATCTCTGCGGCGGTGGCGGCGGCCGCGGCTATTGTTATCATATGCGCCATAGCCGCTCTGCTGGGACGGGACCGGATGGCTGTGGAGGAACCTGTCTATACGGTGATCAACGGGGAGAAGATGGAATGGCCGGAGGGGGCCACGCTGATTCGCAGGAAGGGAGAAACTTTCCTGAAAAGTGGAAGATATGAACAGGATTTTCAGAGATATCCTCTGATTACGGAACAGGACGGGAAGATCATTTTGCAGAAGAGCTGTTCCCTCAACAGAACTTCAGAGAATATGATTACCAGGCTGGATTATTTTACCGTTGTCAGCAGAGACGGAGAAGGGGTTCTGGTCAGCCGTAGAGACAGGCAGACCAGGGATGTGGACGGATTTATATTCGACAATGAGGATACCTATATATTCCTGGAGAATGCCATACTTTCCTGGGGAGAAGAGCGGATTCCCATAGAGCCGCTCACCATTGTGCAGGTCTCCTATATGGAATATCTGCAGATCTTCGGACCGGGAATCACACCCCGGTTCGAGTGGCTTGCCACGGACACAGTGACGGCGGAATTTGAGAACGGAAAGAGATTGAATCTGGCGACAGATCGATTTTATGATAAAAACAGCAGTTGCAGACTTTTGTTTCTGCCTCTGGAGGCACTACCGGAAATGAAGACAGGAGAGACGGGCAATGAAGAAGAGTAAGGGAATCATAAAAATTGCGGCATTTGCAGCGGTGATAGTAGGCGCTTTATTCGTGATACAGTGGTATCAACTGAAATGTCTCGCACATCTCCAGGAAACAGTGTATGCGGTAAAAAATACTCAGGTTGTCAAGAATCTGACCAAAAATGAGCAGCCGGAGGAAGTGTCCGTAAGCCTGCTGGAAGTGAAGGAAGACGAGGCGGTATACAGACGGGGCAACGATCTGTACGTGGGGCAGAGCAAGGCGCGAATCGCCGGCGATTTCCCTTTTTATGTGAATCAGGGGAATGCCATCATGATTATGAATGATAATTCCGTACTGATTAACACGGAATTTGAAGAGACAGATGTGTTTCAGGGCATGTATGTCAGCGACGGCCTTTCCTTTAACTATGACAAGAGCCAGGCGGACGAGGACAGCTTTCTCTTCCTGAAGTTGTCAAACGGTCTGTTTCTGAACGCGCAGCCGATACAGTTCAACTATCCGGGCGGAGAGTGTCAGGTCAGGATGAACAGCATTTTCTATCTGGGGCCGGAAGGTGCCAGATATTATGCCGTTTCAAAGGATTATGTGCTGCAGTACGGCGAGATTCCCACGGTAAAGATGACCACGGTCACCATCGGCGGACAGACCTATAGCTATGAAGAGCTTCTGATGTACCTGGGTATCACAGGGGACGGCACAGTGAAGAGGCCGGAAGCAGGAGAGGAGGAGCCGGGAGAGGATGCGGAACCTCTTCCCGAGGTCCCGAATCAGGTGGAGCAGGGCGGTCAGGAGCCGGAGAATGCCCCGGCGGTGTCGGAGGAAGGCGTCACCGAGGGAGCCGGGACAGAAGAGAATACAGACAATAAAGATAAGGAAAATGACGGAGAAAAGGATCGGGAGGACAACGAGAAGGATAAGAAGCCGGAGTCGGGAAATGGGGCGGACGGTGAAAATAATAGGAGTGACGGCCAGAACCCGCCCGCAGGGGGCAGCCAGGCCGGCGGCGCGGGCACTAATGCGGGAAGCGGCAGTGCGGGAGGAAGCCAGGGAAGCGTAAATGGCAGTGCAGGAGGCGGCAGCAGCAACACTGGAAGCGGCAACCAGGGAAGCGGAAGCGGCGACGCAGGGAGCGGAAGCGGCAGTACCGGAAGCGGAAACAGCAGCGCAGGAAGTGGAAGCAGCAATGCAGGAAACGGAAACAGTGGCGCAGGAAGCGGCAATACTGGAAGCAGTAATACCGGAAGTGGTAACCAGGGAAGCGGAAGTGGTAACCAGGGAAGCGGAAGCGGCGACACAGGAAGCGGAAGTGGCAACCAGGGAAGCGGAAGCGGCGACACAGGAAGCGGAAGTGGCAACCAGGGAAGCGGAAGCGGCGACACAGGAAGCGGAAGCGGC
>JAAWLQ010000140.1 GCA_022797995.1 Lachnospiraceae bacterium | reverse complement strand
ACGGCCTCTACGCCAAAAGCATGGGCGGCGGGTCTGTGAATCCTGTGACGGGCCAATTTAACTTTGCCGTCAACGAGGGCTATCTGATTAAGAATGGTAAAATCTGTGAGCCGGTCCGGGGGGCCAGCCTCATCGGCAAAGGTTCCGATGTCATTATGAACATTGATATGGTAGGAAAAAATGTGGCCAGGGCCCAGGGCATGTGCGGTGCTTCCTCTGGCAGTATCCCCACGGATGTGGGCCAGCCCCTGATCCGCGTGTCCTCCATCACGGTGGGCGGACGATAAGGAACAGAGGCATCGCGCAGCGACTTAAAACAGCATCATCCTGGTCAGTACCCCAGAGAAGTTACGGACGCATGCACTTAGGCGGCTGGAAGTTCTCTGCCAGCGACTTGGGTACAGACCAGGAAATAGCGCGAAGGACACGCGCATGGCGGAACTGGAATAGTAAAGTCGCAAAGGCGCACGAGAGGAACTTTCACGAGTGCACTTTCGAGTGAAAGTTCCTCTCCTGAGAGGTGCGTAATGCGCGAAGAGCACGCGCATAAGGTGACTTTACCCAATTGCCATATGTGGCAATTTGTGCTGCTCGCGCAGCGACTTAATTAGGAGGCTAAGTGATATGGAATATAAAGAGTTTAAAGAAGCCGTCATCAGAGCGGCAAAGGAAATGCAGATTGCAGAATATGAGTTATATTATGAGGAAAGTGAAGCTACCTCCGTGGAGATTTATAAAGAGGAGGTAAAGGGTTACAGCACAGAGGACAACATGGGCGTGGGCTTCCGCTGTATAGTGGACGGCAGGGCAGGATACGCCTCCACGGAGAACCTGACGGAGGAAGAGGCAAAATCTCTCATTGACAGGGCCCTTGAAAATGCCCGGTCCATCGAGAGCGAGGAGAAATCATTCCTGCATGAAAAGGGGGATACCTATGCCGTGCGGCAGGATACAGAGGGGACGGTGCCCGCGGGATCGGAGCTGATTAACCTGGCCCTGGAGGTCCAGAAGGAAATGTATCAGGCGGATAAGCGGGTATGCGACGGAACACAGGTACAGGTGGCACACAGCAGCGAGCGGTATGCCCTGTGCAATTCCAACGGCCTGGATCTGGAGGACAGGGCCGCATACGAGGTCTGCTTCGGGATGGCGCTGGTGGTGGACGGCGAAGAAATGTATGACGGCAGCAAATTTAAACTGGGATATCTGAAAGATTTTGACAGCAAGGTGGTAGCGGCGGAGGCCGTGGAGGACGCGGTATCCACCATCGGCGCAGGCAGCGTTGCCAGTGGGAAATACACGGTAGTAATCTCCAACAAAGCCATGGCCACACTGCTGCAGACCTATTCTCCCATCTTCTCCGCGGAGCAGGCTCAGAAGGGCATGTCCCTGCTCGCCGGGAAAGAGGGAGAGAAGATTGCCGCGGATATCGTCACTATCGTGGACGACCCCATGTACAGGGACAGCGTGATCAAGCGGACCTTCGACGGAGAAGGCGTTGCGGCATATGCGAAAAATGTGGTGGAAAAGGGTGTGCTTACCACGTTGCTGCACAACCTGAAAACTGCGGCCAATGCGGGGGTGAAGACCACCGGAAACGCCAGCAGAGCTTCCTATGCCTCCGTGGTGGGCGTCAGTCCCTTTACCTTTTACATTCAGCCGGGAGAGGAGCCGGACCTTCTGTCCTCGGCAGGGGAGGGGATTTATGTGACGGAGGTCACGGGACTCCACGCGGGTGCCAACCCTGTGAGCGGTGATTTCTCGCTTTCCTCCAAAGGCTTCCTGATTGCGGATGGCAAAAAGGGAGCACCGGTGAAGAACTTTACCGTGTCCGGGAATTTCTTTGCTCTGCTGAAGGAGATTGAGAAAGTGGGCGCAGACCTGGAGTTTATCCGCGGTAAGTGCGGTTCTCCGTCTGTTCTGGTGCGGAACCTGGCGGTGGCCGGCAAATAGGACCGACTGATAATACTTTTTAATATTTATTTATACTTATTTAATTGTATTTCCCGTAAATTAGTTTAAAATGTTACGTAGCAACCAGGTGTTTTTTGTTATGTCAACAGGGAATCTGCCAGGGCAGGTTTCCTGTTGTTTCTCAGGAGGCGGCAAGATGAGAGAGAAATTACAGCGCTTTATGTGGGGACGCTACGGAAACGATAATCTGAACCAGTTTTTGCTGGCGTTTGCTTTTGCGTGTCTGATTATTTCATTTTTCGGCGGCAGTCTGTTTTACATATTGGCTACCGTCGTAATGATTTATGCATATTTCCGCATGTTTTCCAGGAATACGGCCAGACGTGTGGCGGAGAACCAGATCTATCTGAAGCAGACCTTGAAGATCAGAAGCTTTTTTACGAAAAAGAAAAGAGAATGGAGCCAGCGTAAGCTTTATCATATCTATAAATGTCCGAAATGCAGACAGAAAATCCGTGTGCCCAGAGGAAAAGGCAAAATTGCTATCAGCTGTAGAAAATGTGGGAATGAGTTTATCAGAAAAAGTTAAACATGGCGCCCTTGATGGCATGGAGGTCTGGGATGTTCGGATATATCATGATCAACAAAGCTGAAATGAAATTCAGGGAATTTGATGTGTACCATTCTTATTACTGCGGTATCTGCCGGGAGTTGAAGAGAAAGTACGGAGCCTGTGGACAGCTTTCTCTGAGCTATGACATGACATTCCTGGCCGTACTGCTGACGGGGCTCTATGAGCCGGAGACCAGGGAGGGAAGCTGCAAATGTGTGGCCCATCCCTTTGAAAGCCATGAGACCAGGAATAATATTTACACGGAATATGCCGCGGATATGAATATTCTCTTTTCCTGCTATAAATGTCGGGATGACTGGGAGGACGAGAGAAAGCTTCGAGGACTTCTCTATGGCAGGCTGCTGGAGGGAAAGGCCGGGAAGCTGAAAGAACTGTACGCGGAGAAGCTCAGAACCATCAATCTGCTGATGCAGGATTTCTCGGATATGGAGAAGTCGGAGGCGCCGGATATCGACGCGCTGGCAGGACTGTTTGGCAGGGTCATGGGAGAGATCATGGCCGTGCGGGAAGACGAATGGGCGGATACCTTGAGGCGTCTGGGATTTTTCCTGGGCAAATTTATCTACCTTTGTGATGCTTATGAGGACATCGAGCTGGACATCAGAAAGGGAACGCCCAATCCATTGAAGCAGATGTACGGGAATCCGGATTTCGAGGAAGAATGCAAGACTATTCTGATGATGATGATGTCGGAGTGCTGCAGGGAGTTCGAGAGCCTTCCCATTCTGGAGAATGTGGAGATTCTGCGGAATATTCTCTATTCCGGTGTCTGGGGCAGATATGAGGCCGTTCATGAGAAGAGACTTCAGATGAAATCTTAAGGGCGGCAGAAAAATTGGGTTACGGTTCAGGCGGGTGCCGAACAGCCAGTGTGGTCACGAGGCAGAGGGAAAACGGTGGGAATCTGTCTTCAGAAGCGGACCGACAGCGGCTCGAAAATGAGGAGAGCAGGGAAACGAGGACATAATGTACGATCCATACAGTGTGTTAGGAGTGAGCAGAAATGCTTCCGAGGAAGAGATTAAAAAAGCATATAAGGCGCTGAGCCGCAGGTATCATCCGGATGCCAATGTGAATAATCCAAATAAGGCCCAGGCGGAGGAAAAGTTCAAGGAGATTCAGTCCGCCTATCAGCAGATTATGAAGGAGAGAACCTCCGGGTACAGCGGATCCGGCTATGGAGGAAGCGGTTATGGCAGAGCCGGTTACGGCCGCTCTGGTTATGGTAACAGTGACGGCTATGGCGGGCAGGACAGTGACCCCTTCGGCGGGTACGGACCCTTTGGTGGATTTGGCGGGTTCGGAGGCTTCGGCGGGTTCGGCCAGGGGCAGAACACCGGATATGAGGAGAATACTTATCTGCGGGCCGCAGGCAATTATATTCGCAACGGATATTACCGGGAGGCCAGGACCACTCTGGACAATGTGGACAGCCGTGAGAGGAGCGCAAGATGGTATTATTACAGCGCCATCGCCCATTCCGGACTGGGCAATAATGTGGCGGCACTGGAGCATGCGAAGCAGGCTTATGCCATGGAGCCGGACAATGTGGATTACCGGAACCTGGTACAGCAGTTCGAAAGCGGCGGCAGCTGGTACAGACAGCGCCAGGCGGCCTATGGGTACCCGGCCTTTGGCGGCGGCAATATCTGCCTGAAAATAGTCATTGCCAATATGATCTGCAATGTGTGCTGCCTGGGCGGCGGATGCTGCGGCGGCAGGGGCATGTATTATTACTGAGATTGGGATTATTTATTTCTGCTTTTGCTTCTGAGATTCGTTTCTGTGGGCTATGGGAGTTTTTCCCGTAGCCTTTTTGAATGCCTGGGAAAAGTAGGATTGCGAGGAAAATCCCAGCAGCTCGGAAATCTGCGCGATGGAATAAGTGGTGGACTCCAGGAGCGCCTTTCCTTCCTGAATTCTCTTCTGAAGCAGATAGTTAATAGGAGAAAGCCCTGCGTATCGTGTAAAGGCATGTACCATATAATACTTGTTCATGTGGGTGATTTCCACCAATGTGTTGAGGGTGATATTCTCCGCATAATGTGCGTCCAGATAATTTTTAATCTGTGCGCATTCTCTGTTTATGAGCGTATTGCTGCTCTGAATGATGGAGAGATTGTCGTTTCTCAGCATGCAGATCAGGAGCACTTCCAGCAGATTCTGACAGACTGACTCATAGTTCTCTTCCTTGCGGGAGATTTCTTCCAGCATGATATTCAGGTAAGCGTAAACCTTGGAATTCGGCATATTGCATTTGTACACCATTCCGGAGGGTGTGTGGAGGGACAGGCTGTCCTGAGCGGTGACAATGTTCTCGCAGGAGAAGGCAAGACCGTCTATTCCAAGTACGATATAGTCCAGGGGAGAAGTCTGCAGAGACTTTTCCGTGTGCTGTACATGGGGATTGATAATGACCATATCGTTTTTGCGCACAGGAAATTCCCTTCCGTCCGCCACAAAGGTACCGTTGCCATTTACCACATAGAACAGTTCGCTGAAGGGATGAGAGTGCAGAATACTCTGCCAGTCTCCCTCATATTTGGAGGTGGATACATATAAAAGGGTGGAGGCGCCGAAAGAAGAACTTTTTTTGCCCTCGATGCGATGTCTCGTGTTACTCATTGTGTGCTTCCTTTCCTGAATGTGACGTCTGCCGCGTGGCCCAGAGGAAAATCAACAATTGCCGGATGACCGGTGGGAGCGGTTCAGCTACTCCACAGGTGCGGCCACCCTAAGCATACCTCAATTTAGATATTTTGTCTATTGTTTTTAATTTTGTCTAAAAATATAAAAATCAGGTAAAAAAGTGAGCCACAGACAAAAAATATATTTTATGAAACAAAATAAAATTCTTTTCCTTTTTTCGAGAAAATCTGTTTATATGCCTAAAAATAGTAGAAAAATGTAAAATTAATATATATTTTGCACAATACATACTATTTTGCTCGTTATTTTTTAAATAAAGAAGAATAAAAGCAATATATCTAAAATAGTCAGCAACAATCGGATTGAAAGCACATGGAAAGTCCGCTATACTCTAAGTACAGTTCAGGAGAAGAGGGACTGCACGCAACAGTTAACAGAAGTGATACACCTACTATTAAAAGGAGGATCAGGTATTATGAAAAGGAAAAAGATTTTTGCAGCTCTGCTGGCGGCCGCTATGATGACATCCGTATTGAGCGGATGCGGCAACACGGAGAGTGCTTCCAACAGCGGCGGCAGTACAGCCGGCAACAGCGAAAGCTCTTCCGTCACGGAAAGCAGCTCTCAGACAGAGGAGAGCCAGGCGCCTGCGGACAATTCCGGCCAGGTGGAGGAGCAGGTGCTGAAAGTAGCAGCCTTTGAAGGCGGTTATGGCGCCGAAATGTGGAGTGAAGTGGCGGCCGCATTTGAGAATTCTCATCCCGGCGTCACCGTGGAGCTCACGGTGGACAAGAAGCTGGAGGATGTGATCAGTCCCGGAATGAAAGCCGGAGATTATCCGGATGTGGTCCATCTGGCAACAGGAAGGGAAGCTGCTCTGACAGAGACGCTGACCAAGGAAAATGCACTGCTTCCGCTGACAGATGTTCTGGGTATGACAGTGCCCGGCGAGAATGTGACCGTGAAGGATAAGGTGGTTCCCGGTTTCCTGGATACCCTGGCAACCAATCCCTACGGCGACGGCGTGACCTATTATGCACCCATGTTCTACAGCCCCTGCGGTTTGTTCTACAATGCGGGACTGTTCAAGGAGAAGAACTGGGAAGTGCCTTCCACATGGGAGGAAATGTGGGCTTTGGGCGACAAGGCAAAGGAAGAGGGAATTGCTCTGTTTACCTATCCCACCACAGGATACTTTGACGCATTTACATATGCAACGCTTTCCTCTGCGGGAGGGTCAGATTTCTTTAATCAGTGCATGACCTATGCGGATGGTATCTGGGAGAGCGAGAATGCGACCAAAGTCTTTAACCTGATTGAAAAGCTGGGGCAGTATACGGAAGAGACTACCGTTGCCAATGCAAACAATGACAACTTTACCAAGAATCAGCAGCTGATTCTGGACAATAAGGCAATCTTCTGCCCCAACGGAACATGGCTTCCCGAGGAGATGAAGGATGCGCCCAGAGCAGACGGCTTTGAGTGGGGCTTCATGGCCATTCCCGCTGTGAATGACGGCGGAGCAGGATGTTCCTTCTGCTGGTTTGAGCAGATGTGGATTCCGGCGGCGGCAGAGAATCAGGATTTGGCGAAGGAATTCGTGGCTTACATGTACTCGGATGAGGCGGCGCAGATCTTTGCGAAATCAGGAGCAATTCAGCCGATTGTGGGTGTGAGTGATTATCTTGAAGGTGACAACAAACTGTTCTACAGCATTTATGACAACGGTGCAACCGCAGTTATGGGCGGATTTGCCGCAACGGCTCCGGTTGAAGGTGTGAACATGCTGGATACTCTGTGCGGAACCGTGAACAGTATCGTGAGCGGAGACAAGACAGTTGCGGAATGGCAGGCAGCTGTGGAAGAAGTAAGCGACAAGCTGAGAGCAGCAATGGAATAATGATTTGACGGAGCGCTCCGAAGGTTCCCGCCTTTGGAGCGTTTTTCTTACAGTAAAGTCCGCCGTCGGGCGGACATGGAATGGAAAGGATGCCGCAGGCTGGATTCATCAGCCGGAGACAGGAGGGACGGAGTTGAAAAGAGGACGAGCGAGAAGTGTGTTTATCGGGGTGTGCGTGGCACCCGCAGTTATTTTATTTATTATTTTTATGCTGATTCCCACCTTTAACGTGTTCAAAATGTCGCTTTATAAGTGGGGAGGGTATTCCAACAATAAGGAGTTTGTGGGACTCAATAATTTCAAAATATTGATGGAGGATATGAACTTTTTCCGTTCTTTTCAGAATACGGTCCTCCTGATTACCTTTGTCACCATTGTGACAATGGCTCTGGCGTTGATTTTCGCGGCGCTCCTTTCCAGGGAGAAGATCAGGGGACAGAATTTTTTCAGAATTGTGTTCTATATACCCAATATTCTGTCGGTGGTGGTCATCTCGGCCATTTTCTCGGCTATTTATGATCCCAATAACGGCCTTCTGAACAGTGTGATCGGCATTTTCAGGGGCAGCGATAAAACGCCCATTCTCTGGCTGGGAGATCAGAAGCTGGTGATTTACAGTCTGGTGATCGCCATGATCTGGCAGGCCATCGGTTACTATATGGTAATGTATATGGCAAGTATGGCGGCTGTGCCGGAGAGCCTGTATGAATCGGCCAGTCTGGAGGGCGCCGGAAGAATCAGACAGTTCTTCTCCATCACGCTGCCGTTAATCTGGGTGAATGTGAGGACAACGCTGACCTTCTTCGTCATCAGCTCCATCAACCTGAGCTTCCTCTTCGTCAAGTCCCTGACCAGCGGAGGCCCGGACGGTTCCACGGAAGTATTCTTAAGCTATATGTACAAGCAGGCATATACGAATTCTTCCTATGGATACGGTATGGCCATCGGCGTGGTGGTGTTCCTGTTTTCCTTCGGGCTGTCGGCGGTTGTGAACTTTGTCACGAAGAGAGAGATTCTGGAGTATTAGGGCAGGGGGTGCATATAAATGAAAAAGAAAAAGGAAATGAGTCTGGAAACGTTATACAGAATTTTTATCTATGTGGCCCTGCTGACTCTGGCTGTCAGCATTGTGGTGCCGGTAGGCTGGGTATTCCTGGCGTCCATCAAGGAGAATTCCGAATTTTACGGGAATCCATGGACCATGCCAAAGGGCTTTTACTTCCAGAACTTTGTGGATGCCTTTCAGAAGGCGAAAATGGGTGAATATTTTTTGAATTCTGTGCTTGTGACGGCGCTGGCGCTGATACTGTTGTTGGTAGTGGCATTGCCGGCGGCCTATGTGCTGGCCAGATACCGGTTCAGGGGAAGCAGGCTCATCAACACCATGTTTATGGGGGGACTTTTCATCAATGTCAACTATATCGTGGTGCCTATCTTCCTGATGTTTGTGGATGCCGATAAATTCTTGAAGAAAGCGGGGATGGGAAGCTTTTTCCTGAACAATCTGTTTGTTGTGGCGCTGGTCTATGCTTCCACCGCTCTGCCGTTTACCATTTATCTGCTCTCGGGCTTTTTTGCCACAATACCGAGGGACTATGAAGAAGCGGCTTATGTGGATGGAAGTGGTTACTTCCGGACCATGGTCCGGGTGATGATGCCTATGGCGCTGCCCAGTATCATCACTGTGATTCTGTTCAATTTCCTGTCTTTCTGGAATGAATATATCATTTCCATGACACTGCTGACAAAGGATGCGAAGACCCTGCCCGTGGGCCTGATGCAGCTGATGCAGGCCCAGAAGGCGGCGGCCAATTACGGACAGCTGTACGCGGGACTTGTGATTGTCATGCTGCCCACGCTGATTCTGTACATTATGGTGCAGAAGAAGCTGACCCAGGGCATGAGCCTGGGCGGCCTGAAGGGATAAAAGGCAGGGGAACCGAATGGGCTGCAGCGACTTTATTAGGAGGACAAACTATGAAATGGATGAGTCGAATTTTATATACAGTGATTTTTCTGGTATGTATTGCACTGATCGCCGTGGGACAACGCAATATTGGCCCGGCAGGTCTGCTGGTGATGCTTGTGGGGCTGGCGGGAATATTATTTCTACTTTATCTGTACAATCGCAGATTCAGGTGATAGAATAAGAGGGAGCAGTTCGGCCGAACGGTTCCCGGAGAGGACGGAGGCAG
>JAAWLQ010000139.1 GCA_022797995.1 Lachnospiraceae bacterium | reverse complement strand
TTCACTTGCTGACTCGGACGCACTCTCGCTCGCTGATTCGGACGCACTCTCGCTCGCTGATTCAGATGCGCTTTCACTTGCTGACTCGGACGCACTCTCGCTCGCTGATTCGGACGCGCTTTCACTCGCTGACTCAGATGCACTTTCGCTCGCTGATTCGGACGCACTCTCGCTTGCCGATTCAGATGCGCTTTCACTTGCTGACTCGGACGCACTCTCGCTCGCTGATTCGGACGCACTCTCGCTTGCCGATTCAGATGCGCTTTCACTTGCTGACTCGGACGCACTCTCGCTTACCGACTCGCTTGCACTTTCACTCGCCGACTCACTTGCGCTCTCACTCGCCGACTCTGATGCGCTTTCACTTGCTGATTCGCTTGCGCTTGTCGATATTCTGTCAGAAATACTTTCAGATGCACTTTCATAAGTCGACAGTGATGCACTAAGACTGGTCGACAATGACTCACTTACAGATTCCGATGCACTTTCACTTGTTGATAGAAATGTACTCAAGCTAGCCGATGTACTCAGACTGGTCGAAGCACTTGCACTGGCATTTGTGCTGGCATCTTCAGACGCCTTCGCAAGGGAGTTACTCTGGCTGTCACTCAGGCTTTCTACTGTACTCAAAGACTCAGACTTTTCCACATATTCAGACCGATATCCATTCTGGTATGCGTCATTGCCATCAATAAAGTCTTTTTCTTTAAAAAATTCTTGACCACCCTTATTGTTATCGTTCTTTTGAACAATAAAATTTCCCATCTTATCCTTAAAAAGTTCAACGATAACAATATGCTTTACTTTTGTAGCATCATTTCGATATTCCGTCCACCTAAGGCCACCATACCATGTTGTACTATTTCTGTCCGCTATAGCACTTCCATCTTTATCCGCGGTAACATAGTCAAAGTACCTTTCATAAAGATTTCCATCAGCATCTTTATATGTCGCTGTTACATGACTGCCATCTGCACCACCATTCTCTTCCCACTTTTCCGAAAATGTGACATCTGTATAATTTTCTACCTGCGCTTCATTAAGCATCTTATATTGGATCAGAAGCTCTGCCAATTTACTTGCTTGAGTATAATAATCCGTTTTCTCATTACCTAATGTGTACTCAACTTTACTGAGATCCTTATCCTTACGGTTTAACGCTTCCAGGCGTATTGTCTCTACAACTTCTTCCTGCGTTCTAATCAACTTCGACAGTGCTTCCAGTCTCTCCAGCCTCTGCTCACCATCATTATAATGTCCAAGCAAGCTGTCATACTCCGACTGCGCCGTTGAAAGTGCCTCTGACATAGAAGCATTCAAGCTCTGCCGCACAGACTCCGAAGTAACCAGACTCATCGACGCAACTTCAGAAAGGCTCACCGACGTTGAAGCCGCCTGTGATCCTGCTACTGACAGAGAATTACTGATACTTACTGACTCGGCTGAAAGACTGTTTGCCATTGATAGATGCGAATCTCTGGCGCTTGTAGACTCCGACATCAGCGCCTTCAGCTCCGCATCCTCTTCCGCCGTCAGGCCTTCGCTTGTAGCCTTCGCCATCAGAGCACGGTATCTTACCATATTAAAGCCCTGAACATCGGAGGTTTCAGAAAGCATACTGGTACTCATACTCTCGGAAAGGCTTGCGCTCAGGCTCTCAGACAGACTTACACTCAGACTCTCACTTGCACCCGCACTGAGACTTGCACTTAAGCTCAGACTCTCGCTCTCACTGATGCTGGCGCTTAAGCTCAGACTTTCTTCTTCACTCAGTGACACTGAAGCAGACAGGGAATCAGCCTCACTTTCGGAAATGGATGCCGAAGCAGAATCCTCCTCAAATGTAGATTCCGTTGACGCGGAATCAGAACCATTCTCAGATGTGGATTCCATTGATTCAGAATCGGAACCCTCCTCAGATGTGGATTCCGTTGATGTTGATTCAGAACCAGTGTTGTCCTCGGATGTGGATTCTGCAGACTCAGAATCAGAGTCCTCTTCAGATGTGGACTCTGCGGACTCGGAGTCCGATCCCTCTTCTGTCTCATCTCCGGTATTCTCCGAAGTAGTCTTGTCTGATTCATTCCCGGCGTTCTCCGAAGTCACCTCATCCCCGGGTTTCTCCGGATTTGCCGCATCCGGGCTCTCTGCCGGTTCCGCAGGAGCCGCGCCGTCGTTGGTTATTCCGTCCGTTTCCTTATTTCCCGACACTTCGACAGTATCTGTCGTCGTTTCATCGGTTTTTTCCGTTGTTCCGGTTGTAGCCCCTTCACTGCTCTCTGTGCTCAGGATCTGCTCGTTGGACAATGAGGCTGCTGCTTCCTCCGATATAGTTTTCTCGGAGTAAGAAGGTACAACGATTTCGTTCTTATTGGCATCGAACTGTTCCAGTTCGCCCTCTGCAGCATATACGATATTCGCGTCGCCAAGCACATCGGCTCCGCCAAGCGCAACACCGGCGGCAACCACACTTTTCAGAAGTGTCTTCGCCTTTTTACTGCTTCCATTTTTCTTTTTGCTCATAATTCTTCTTAATCCTTTCTTTGCTGACATACGGATGCAAAGTGTCCGGCGGCCGGGCTGGCGTAGTGCCAATCTGAAACTGTAGTTCCGTTTCAGATTTGTACCTTAGCCCCCATAGCTTTGCGTCCCGTCGTTTCCAACGGTTTGCTAATTAAATTAGCAGTCGGGCTGACATAAGTATATAGAAAGCCTTCTGTCGAACACTTCCCTGCTACCTTTAGTCCCCATGGCTTTGCGTCCCGCCGTTTCCGACGGTTTGCTAATTAAATTAGCGGTCAGGCTGACATAACGTCCTTAGACGTGTTAGTCCCTATGACTTTGCGTCCTATCGTTTCCGATAGTTTGCCAAAAATATCCGCTCGTTTATCACCGAGCAGGCCATCTGGCTATTCTGTCATCCCCGTTGACACCGACGGCATATGACAATGGGTTGACGTGTCCGGCGGACACGCCTCCGCACGGCACCCTTTGTTCACGCTTTTCACCTCCCCCACACTTTTCTCCATTTGTTTATCATTTCAATGTTCCCAGCCCACCACCAGCTGCTCCAGCATCCTTTCATAAGTCTGTTCAATCAGCACAGCCACATTAGCCTCGATTCCTTCCTGCGTGGACCGATACATTTTCCAGAGGCACCTGGGATTTGCCTTCTCCTCCGGCACTCTGGCTTCCCGGCTCAACCGTCTGATGCTGTGATTCACATTGGAACGGTCTACGGGTTTTCCTTTGGCAGTCGTAAATACCGGGCCCTTTGTAATGCCTTCTCTGTCCATATATTCCAGCAATTCCTGCCGCAATATCAGCGGGAGATGCAATACGCGGGTACTGGCCCCGTTCTGGCGTTCCAGCCGCACCGTTCCCTGGCATACGGCTTCCGCTGTCAGCTGGGAAAGTTCCTGAATGCGCAGGCCCACACCTCCCAGTGCCTTAACCAGCAGATAAACCCTTTCCTGTCCCAGCTGCTTTGCCGTAGACAGCAGTCGAAGATATTCCGCTCTTGTCAGCTCCGGCTGTATATCTTCCTTCAGGCTGCTGAATTCCGTCACCTGCCAGTTCCGGTGTCCCAGATACTGCATCAGACTGTTCCAGACGGATATCCGCATATTGACAGTCCTGAGGCTAAACCCCTGCTCTTCCAGCCACTGCTTCCACCTGCCTCCGCTTTCCTCTGTAACCTTATTGTTCTCCTGTGAAAAGCAGTTGCAAATCATAGTCAGCGTTCTGCGATATTCCTGCAAAGATACCTGACTGCGGCCCCTGTCAGCCAGATACGCCAGGAACGATTCCAGCACTTCCGGTGTCAGTTCTTCTATTTTCTGATTCAGGGTATCCATTCTTGCTCCTTTCCCCACAGAAGTCACAAAATCACCATTTTATTTATCGCGATTTCTGAAAGGGGCATAAAAAAAGAACGAGGCAAGCGTTCTGTGACCTGATTAGCGATTATAAAAGCACAATAAAGCAGAAACCCTAAAAAAAACGCTTCCCGGGTTTCTTTTTGCATGTTCTGATATCAGTAAACATTTTGTATTCAGTCAATTTTTCCTGGTTACAGCATAAAATAATCTTGAAAACCGTCTGGCACCGTGCTATACTATACCTGTAAAAGTACATAAAGGATTTTTTTTAAATTTAAAGTAATACAAAATGGTGATTTTGTGACAGTAACTCATCCCATTCCAAATTGTACTGCCATTTTATCTTCTTTCAACTGATCAGTCTCAGCCTCTCCATCTGACGGGCATGTGTTTTCGCCGTGGAAATCAGGTAGATTCGAGTGGTCTCAATGCTGCTGTGTCCCAGCACATCCGCAAGCTTTACAATGTCTCTGCTCAGACCATAAAAAGTTCTCGCAAACAGATGCCTCAGATTGTGGGGAAATACTTTGGAGGAATTGACCCCCGCCTTTTCACACAGCTTTTTCATCTCTCCCCAGATCTGACGTCTGCACAGGCTCTTTCCCGTTCTGGTCACAAAGATTTCGCCCGACCTGATTTTTCGTTTTTTCGCATAATCTCTCAGCTTTTTACAAAGCTTTCCCGGAAGAAGAATGGTTCTGATTTTTCCTTTCAGTGAGATATCCGCCCGTCCGCTCTTAATAGCCTCCACTGTAATATATTTTACTTCGGACACCCGGATTCCTGTGCCGCAGATAGTCTCCATCAGAAGTACCAGCCGGAGATTGTCCAGCTTCCCGGCACATTCCAGCAGCCTTTTGTATTCTGCTCTGGTCAGTTCCCTGTCCTGATCCCGAAAAGTCCTCCGCTGTATTTTCAGGAACTTTACTTTACATTCTTCCCAGCCCTGGAAGCTGAAAAAGCTGTTCAACGAAGAGAGCATGGCATTTATGGTAACAGGTGCATAGCCCTCTTCCACCAGGTAAGCCTTCCATCCGGCAGCCGCCTCCTTATCTGCCACAACATTTCCGGCAGGCATAGCATCTCCTCCATTCTCACACTCTGCTTTCCAGGTGGCAAAGGCCCGAATATCCCGAAGGTATTTCTGGACAGTGCCCTCCGAATACTCCTCCCGGCGCATGTATTCCCGATAATCATCCATCATTTTACTGTCAATCAGATGTGTCATGTACATTTTCTCCTTTGTATTTGCGTTTTCTATGAGGAAAAAAGCTCTGACTCAGCCGAATCAGAGCTTGCTCAAATCATACAACCGCTTCAATCAGTATTTTTCCATCTATCACGATTTCTCTTACACCTGTTGTCTTATTCTTATTAAAATTAAAGCTCAACATATAACCTTTCGTCATATGGTAGTCATCCAGATATTGCACAAGCTGCCGTTCACCTCGGCTGTTATACTCATTGCCGTGCCATATCTTCATCTCAATGATATACTGCTCTCCTCCGTAATCTACAATCACGTCTGTCCGACGCAAGTCCCTGGTCTGCGCCTCAACATAATAGTTCCCCACCCCGTTTATAATGGGACGCAAATAGAGCAGAAAAAGGCGCCTGCCGGCATCCTCAATGAACGAATCTACACTGCTCCCATACAGCTCGCTAAAATGCTCCGTGAACTTTTCCATAACACGCCGCATATTCAGATGTCCATCCACCACAAACTGATTTCTATCCCTCTGGGAGGCTTTATAAATATCTGTCTTCTGCATTTCTGCCGCCGACAGATAATAATTGTACAGACGCGTCTCAAAAATGCGATTTGCAATCCGGAGTCTGCCGTTCTGGTTTTTTACAAGGCCAAACATAACCGCCCTGTCAAATGACGGTTCATCCGCATTATAAGCAATATCCGCCCCGGTAAAAAGCAGCATTTTCAGCATGGAATCCAGTTCCGGGTTCTCTTCCACTTTTCCTATCATGGAGTCGAACAAGGTATCCTTCTCTGTCAGTAAAATGCGTTCTGCCTGGAGAAATCCCGCTCTGGTCCAGGCTGATGTATTGTTTCCTGCGGCCTCGTCTCCTTCCACCTCTTCATCCATCAGTTTGCAGAATGCCGATACCAGATATGGGTAACCTGAAGTATCCTGGTAAATCAGTTCCGCAATTTCCCCCGTGTTCATGCCAGTCCGGCAATCCTGCTCATACTCTTTCAGCATTCCCTCAATATCACTTTTGGTAAAGCTCATATTCACCTTAAATTTTGCAGCCACATTCCAGGGGCTGTTCATCTTATGTTCTTCCTCCCGGCGAATCTTACTCTTCAGATTTCTCACATCATATACGCCGGCCAGAATCACCGACTGAAACGTAACTGTGCCCATAGCCTCTCTTTCCAGATAGTAATTCCGAAGCTGCGCAAGGAAATCGAGAAAAACCTGGTTATCAGAAGCGCTGTCTGCCTCGTCAATCATCAAAACCACCGGTTTGGGGGACGCCTCGCAAAATTGCAGCAACAGTCGAAAAAGTCTTCGCAGGTCAAAAGTCTCTTCTCCCGCCTCCTCCGCCATACACAGCCTCTGCACCGCCGGATTCTCTCCTGCTGCTTTCTCATCAGAAAGCATGGCTCCTCTGGCAAAGCAGGAGGCAAATGCAAGGGAAAACGTATTCTCATCTTTATAAGAAGCACTTCCCAATGATTGAAAGTCCAGCCGCACCACAAAATACGCTTCCGCCAGGATTCCGGCCAACGCATTCAATGTGGTTGTTTTCCCATATTGTCTCGCTCTGTTTATGGTAAAATAAGCACCTTCTTCTACCAACTTCCTGATCTCTTCCAGACGGCTGCTTATATCAACCATGTAATGTCTGTCCGGAACACAGAGTCCCGTAATATTAAATCGTCTCTTCATAGGCTGTTCCCCTGCCCTTCCATGATTGTAACCAGTTTACCATGATTTTCGAATCATAACAACTGCATATCTGTTCCACCTTTCGTATCTCTCTACTCTAAAGTCTAAAGTCCATTATACACATTACCGACATAATACTCAACCTTTGGCTGAAAGTAATCCTCCCCTTGCTAATATACCAGTCAATACGCTATAATAAAGTCATAATTCAATCAAGAAGGAGGATATCAACCAATGAGCAATACAATAGAAGTGATTCAAAGGCGAAGTTCCACAAGAGGATACACAGAAGAGCCTCTGACAGATTCGGAGCTGAATGCTCTGCTTCATGCAGGACTCCAGGCGCCTACTGCCGCGAACAGGCAGGAAATCCATTTCACGGTGCTGAAGGGTGGCAATCCGATACTGGCAGAATTGGAAGCGGAGAAAAATCGTCTCCGCAATATTGTGAACCCGCCTCACAATTTTTATTACGAAGCTCCCACAGTGATCCTGTTAAGTGCGGACAGCACTTATCATTGGAGCGACCTAGATGCCGGAATTGCCGTGGAAAATATGGCGCTTACGGCGGAAGAGCTGGGTCTGGGCAGTCTGATTATCGGCTGCATTCGGGACGCGATACAGGGTGAAAAGAAGGCTTATTTTTCCAATTCCTTAAAGCTTCCTGAAAATTATGAATATAAAATTGCCATCGCTTTCGGACATAAGGCGGTTACAAAGGAGCCTCATACCTATGATGCCGATGCACAGATTACTTATCTGCAGTAGCAATTCGGACAGTCGGCGAGTCTTCCAATGTCATAAATATCCCGCAGAACAGGGACGGCCACAGCCAGAAATTCTATTGTCATGAATCAAAATGACCTTATAGAAAGGATTCTTCCTCTCTACAAGGTCATTTGAACTTACTCTATTCTCTTTCCGGAGCTGCCCTAAATTGCCTTCACAGGATATTCGGGCGTGCCTCGAGCCTCACCTTGCAATTCTCGGAAAGCTCACCGTCGTTTTGAATAAATCTCCGTCCGTCACGATCTCCATCTGTCCGTTCTGCAGCTCCACAAGACTTTTGGCGATGGACAACCCCAGTCCGTTTCCTTCCATATGCCGGGACTTATCTCCCCGCACGAATCTTTCCTCCAGCTCTTCCGCCGGAATGTCCAGCGCATATTTGGACATATTTCGGAAAATGATCAGCACTCTCCCTTCCTTTTCCTCCACACTTAGATAAACTCTGGATTTCTCCTGGGCGTATTTACAGATATTGTTCAGCAGATTGTCGAACACTCTCCACAGATGCCTGCCGTCCGCCATAATTTTCACCGGAACCTCCGGCTGTCTCGTAATCAGCTCCAGCTCCTTTTCCTCCATCCTCTGCTGGTATTCTCCCACCGCCTGGGAAAGCAGTACTCCCACCTCGCAGGGTTCCGGATTTACCTCCAGATTGCCTGTGGTGGCTTTGGATGCCTCCATCAAATCCTCCAGCAGCTTCTTCAGACGCCTGGACTGGCGCAGCAGCACCTCCGCATACTCCGCTATTTTCTCTTTGCTTTTTTCCTCCGGACAGCAGTTGTTCACTGCCATACATTCTCTTTTGCTTTCGTCCACGGACTGCTCTCCCGGCTCCCCGGTCTCCTCGCATATCAGATCCGCATAATTGATAATGGAGGTCAGAGGCGTCTTCAGATCATGGGACACGTTGGAAATCAGCTCCGTCTTGAGGTGTTCGCTCTTCATCTTCTCCGCCACAGCCCTGGCAATTCCCTGACCCAGGCTGTTCAGATTTTCTCCGTGTTCCTTAAACTCGCCGAACATTCCCGCGGTATCCACTTCGTAATGTTCCTGCCCCTCCGCCAGCGCTCTGCTGGCTTTCAGCAGCTTTTTACAGGTCACCGCAATATACTGAATGAGGAACAGCAGAATCACCTTTTCCAGCGCCCACAGCACAAATCCCTCCTGTGCCCTGACAAACACAATGACCCCCAGGAATTCCAGAATGCAGATGCCAAAATATACAATCATTGTGGTAATTACCAACGGTATATTGCCCAGCAGGAAACGGACTCCCCGCCAGAGTCCCCTCAGCATCCTGAAAATCAGGCTGGACCTCCAGCATCGTCCCCTCTTCACCCTCAGGGCAAAGTCCATGAAATAAAAGGTCATCCAGACCAGCAGCAGGGTTCCTCCTATATCCAGCACCACAATCTGGGTAAAATCCGTCATATAAGATGCGGCTTCGATCAGATACCAGGCAAACACCAACGCACCGCCCACAAACAGTACTGCCAGCACGTCCATGGGAATGCCTGTCAGCACTCCCGGTACAATTTCTCTATGTCCTCTGCGATGTCCCGCACTGCACAGCAGAAAAATAAAACAAATCACACACAGCAATACGCTTCCGGCCGCCAGCCCCATGACTGTATATCTGAACCCGTATACACGCATGGCCAGCTCCACACTTTTCTTCAGGCTGTCGTCAAAGGGAAATTCCGTATCCACATAGGTGCAATACAGATACATCTGATCTTCGTCCATCGTATGTCCCTTTATGGTCACCGTTCCGC
>JAAWLQ010000138.1 GCA_022797995.1 Lachnospiraceae bacterium | reverse complement strand
CTGCTTACAAGTTCATATCGATTCACAGCCATTTTCTTTCCCTCTTTCCATATTAGAAAATTTATCGTTTGTCATTCCGTCGCCTTGATGTTAATCCACTTCAGATATCCGTTGATAAATGGATCCAGCGCGCCATCCAGCACCCCGTCCGCATTTCCGGTCTCCACATCCGTCCGCAGATCCTTCACAAGCTTATAGGGCTGCAGCACATAGGAACGAATCTGATTGCCCCATCCGATTTCCTTTACCTCACCCCGGATATCAGACAGCTTTTCCACATTGGCTTCCTGTTTCAGCAGGTACAGCTTCGCCTTCAGCATCTGCATTGCCTTGTCCTTATTCTGGAACTGGCTCCGTTCATTCTGACACTGTACCACCGTTCCGGTAGGAATATGGGTGATACGGATGGCGGAGGAAGTCTTGTTGATATGCTGTCCGCCGGCGCCGCTGCTTCGATAAGTGTCGATGCGCAGATCCTTCTCATCGATCTCCACATCCAGATCCTCCTCGATATCCGGCATCACATCCAGCGATACGAAGGAAGTCTGCCTCTTACCCTGAGCGTTGAAGGGAGATATTCTCACCAGCCGGTGTACTCCCTTCTCCGATTTCAGATAGCCATACGCATTGGTTCCATTAACCTGGAAGGTCACCGATTTGATACCGGCTTCATCTCCGTCCAGGAAATCCAGTACCTCCACGCTGAAGCCCTTTCGTTCCGCCCAGCGAGTATACATGCGGTAAAGCATGCTGCACCAGTCACAGCTCTCAGTCCCTCCCGCACCCGCATTTAATTTCAGGATGGCGTCATTTTTGTCATATTCTCCCGACAGGAGCGTACTCAGACGCAACGCTTCAAATTCCTCCGTAAATTCGTCCAGCTCGGCACGAATGTCAGGAATCAGAGAAGCATCGTTCTCCTCATACCCCATCTCGATAAGCGTGAGAATATCATCATACTGTGTGGACAGCTTATTACAGCCCTCCACCACATTTTTCAGTTCCTTCAATTCCTTCATTTTCAGGTTGGAGCGGTCCGGATCGTCCCAGAAGCCGGGCGCCTCCATCTCCATCTCCAGTTCCTCTATCCGCTTCTCCTTGTCAGCGATGTTAAAGTGAATCCCTCACTTCCGCTAATGGAGTTTCGTAAGACAGAATTTCTGTCTTCATCTGATCTAATTCTACCACTTAACGTCACCTCTTTCCTGTTCTTTCTATAATAATATTATATTTTAACTATGCCATACTATCCGAACTCTCGGAAAATCCTATCACAAAGAGCACTCCACAACTCTCCAAGTTACCGCCAGAATCGCCTCACGATTCTGGCAGGCATGACTTAGTAACACTTAGGCACGGCACTTTCGTGCCTTAGTGTTACTTCATGCCTTTTTAGCCTTGCAAATCCTCTTTCAGATCCTTCAGCAGCTCGTCCAGCTCCTTATCCGTTTCCTCTTTGGTACCTTTCTCTTTCGCACTCTCAAGTCCTCTGATAATCTGCTTCAGCCAGCTCTTAAACTGCAGATCTGTCATTCCCCTATCCTGCACAACCTCCATCTCTCTTCTCCTTTATCCCGAAAAACACCCTCCTGTTCCCAGAAAGACCCCCTGCAATGCTGCCTCCACAACTCTCCAGGTAACCGACAGAATCGCCCCGCAAAGCTGCCCTCTGGAAAAGCCCTTCACGACTCTCCAGGTAACCGACAGAATCGCCCCGCGATTCTGTCAGGCATGACTTAGTAACACTTAGGCACGGCACTTTCGTGCCTTAGTGTTACTTCATGCTAAGCGTAACATAGAGTTTCTTAGGCTATGTACTTTATAGCCTTAGAAATTCTTTACGCTTTGCGTCCACAGCACTGCTTATATTTCTTCCCGCTTCCACAGGGGCAGGGATCATTGGGATAGATCTTCGCGTTGCTTCGCTTCGTGGGCGCTTTCGCCACGCTGTCGTCCTTGTTCGTTCCGGTTACCTTCGCCACCTGCTCACGCTCCACCTTCTGCTCCACTTTGATATGGAACAGGAGACGGACGGTCTCTTCCTTGATATTCTGGGTCATCTCGTCAAACATATCGTAACCGCTCATCTTGTATTCCACCAGCGGGTCCCTCTGGCCATAAGCCTGCAGGCCGATTCCCTGACGAAGCTGTTCCATGTCGTCGATATGATCCATCCACTTTCTGTCAATGACCTTCAGCAAAATGACGCGCTCCAGCTCCCGGATGGCTTCCGCGTTGGGGAACTCCGCTTCCTTGCTCTCGTAGAGCTTCACCGCCTCTTCCTTCAGCTGCTGCTTCAAGCTGTTCTTCTTCGGCTTCTCCACCCGCGCAGGCGTCACAGGCTCCAGGGGAATGGTGGGAATCAGAAGCGTATTCAGCTCATTGAAATTCCACTCCGCCACATCCGCATCGTCATTGATACTGATATCCACACAGTTCTCCGTGATATCCGTGATCATCTTGAAGATAAAATCTCTCATGCTCTCCCCGTTCAGCACATGGAGCCGTTCCTCGTATATAATTTCCCTCTGCTCGCTCATAACCCGGTCATATTCCAAAAGATTCTTACGCACGCCGAAATGGTTGTTCTCTATCTTCTTCTGGGCGGATTCAATGGCACTGGTCAGCGCCTTGTGCTCGATTTCCTGACCCTCCGGAACACCCAGCGTATTGAACATACTGATAAGTCTCTCGGAACCGAACAGCCGCATCAGATCGTCTTCCAGCGAAATATAGAATTTGGACTCGCCGGGATCTCCCTGACGTCCGGAACGTCCGCGCAGCTGATTGTCGATACGTCTGGATTCATGACGCTCCGTACCGATAATCTTCAGTCCCCCCGCCGCTCTGGATTCCTCGTCCAGCTTGATATCCGTACCACGGCCCGCCATGTTGGTTGCGATGGTAACAGCCCCATGGATACCGGCATCCGCCACAATCTCCGCCTCCAGCTCATGGAACTTGGCATTCAGCACCTTGTGCTGAATCCCCTGCTTTGTCAGCATTCTGCTCAGCTCCTCACTGGCTTCGATAGTGATGGTGCCCACCAGCACAGGCTGCCCCTTCCCGTGAGCCTCCTCCACAGCCGCCACAATGGCATTCAGCTTCTCCCTCCTGGTTTTATATACCGCATCCTGTAAATCCTTACGGATAACCGGCACATTGGTGGGGATTTCCACCACGTCCATACCGTAAATCTCCCGGAATTCCTTCTCCTCTGTCAGAGCGGTACCGGTCATACCGCACTTTTTCTCAAATAAATTAAAGAAGTTCTGGAAGGTGATGGTGGCCAGGGT
The DNA here is from genome assembly GCA_022797995.1 of Lachnospiraceae bacterium. Classification (GTDB taxonomy): domain Bacteria; phylum Bacillota; class Clostridia; order Lachnospirales; family Lachnospiraceae; genus Acetatifactor. Next base: position 6,068 of record JAAWLQ010000138.1, on the reverse strand, counting down.
CTTGCTCTCCCGCTTTACCTTCACATGCTCCTTTGCCTCTATGGCCTGATGCAGTCCGTCGGAATAGCGCCGCCCCGGCATGATACGTCCTGTAAACTGATCCACGATCAGCACCTGCTCATCCTTCACCACATAGTCCTGATCCCGGAACATCAGATTGTGTGCCCGAAGCGCCAGGATAATGTTGTGCTGGATCTCCAGATTCTCCGGATCCGCATAGTTTTCAATGTGGAAGAATTCCTCCACCTTCTTCACGCCGGCCGCGGTGAGGTTCACCACTTTGTCCTTCTCATTGACAATGAAATCTCCGGTCTCCTCCTGCACAACGCCCATGATGGCATCCATTTTCGTCAGCTCCTGCATGTCCTCGCCTCTATGCATACGGCGGGCCAGCAGATCGCACATCTCATAAAGGGCGGTGGATTTCCCGCTCTGGCCGGAAATAATCAGAGGGGTTCTGGCCTCGTCGATAAGCACCGAGTCCACCTCGTCGATAATGCAGTAATGCAGCCCCCGCAGAACCAGCTGTTCCTTATAAATCACCATATTGTCCCGCAGATAATCAAAGCCCAGCTCATTGTTGGTCACATAGGTGATGTCACACTGATAGGCCTTCTGGCGCTCCTCGGAAGTCATGCTGTTCAGCACCACACCCACCGAAAGCCCCAGGAACTCATGAACCTGTCCCATCCACTCGGCGTCACGCTTTGCCAGATAATCGTTCACTGTCACCACATGGACACCCTTGCCCTCCAGGGCATTCAGGTAAGCCGGCAGGGTGGAGACCAGCGTTTTACCTTCACCGGTACGCATCTCCGCAATCCGGCCCTGATGCAGGATGATGCCACCCATCACCTGGACACGGAAGTGCTCCATATTCAGCACTCTCTTTGCGGCTTCCCGCACTGTGGCATAGGCCTCGGGAAGCAGGTCATCCAGCGTGGCTCCCTCTTCCAGCCTCTTCTTGAATTCTGCGGTCTTCCCCTTCAGCTCCTCGTCAGAAAGCGCCTGCATCTTCGGACGTAAGCTTTCCACCTCATCCACCTGCTGCATAATCCTTTTGAGCTCTCTCTCACTGCGTGTGCCGAATACTTTATCGATTATTTTCACGATAATTCTACCTCTCTGTGCTCTGTCTGTCAGAATCTTTAATTCTAATGAATTTGACATTCCATTGGATCTTAAATTCTAATGAACCAACGGTTCTATTGAACCATAGGTTCGTACCTATGATTCTATTGAACCTACGGTTCTATTGTACCTATGATTCAATAGAAACTGTGGTATTATTGAATCATGAAGTCTATTGTACCAGATTTACGCCATGGATTCAACACAAAGCTGTCCTGGAGAGAGAGTTTTTTCCCTTTTACAGCTCTCCCCCCAACAGTGCCCCAATTCCTTTTCAAAGGCGGAAGACAAAATCATCTCCGTCCATCTCATCCGTTTTCACGAAACCTATAGACAGATACAATCTCTGTGCTTTGGCATTGTCCGTTTCCGTGGACAACTTAATGGGCATATCCGGGGCTGCCGTTTTCAGAATCTTTACCGCCAGCTTTGCCGCAGCTCTGCCATAGCCCATTCCCTGGGAGGCTCTGTCCAGGTAAAAGCTCCAGTTCATGGCTTCCTCGCCTTCTGCCTGCCATCTGCGCAGGATAATATAGCCGATCCGCTTTCCCCGGGAATCGCGGATGATGCAGGGCAGGTTGTCATCGGGATTCAGCCAGGCTCTTCCGATAGAAAAGCCGGCAGGATTGACATAATCCTCCTGCTCCGGATACAGGTGGCATTCTGTCGTGGCATACCACAGATCATCATCATCACGGATGGGCTGTATATTGACCGTTTCAGAGTGCCAGGTTTCTGCAGGTAAAGTTTTCAGCATTCTTGTAAAGTTTATTCTCATATTCATTTCTCCCTGCCTGTCAGAACAGGTTTCCCTTTTTATTGTTCCTGATATTATAACACACGCAGGATACCGGATGCAATTTCATCCACATAAGAATTTACACTTTCAAATACCTGGCGCTTATGCTACAATTATGAATGTCAAATCAAACACAAAGGAGTAACCCATATGAATTCCTACAAAATCAAAAAAACCTCCGGAGTTACTGTGCTTTTTACCCTTCTTCTGGCCCTTTCCGGCTTTCGGCTGCTTTTCATCTGTATCATGTTGGCCACCGAAGAGCTGCCCCGGATGACGCTCATCATGGCTGTCGTCTATATCATCATTTTCGGAATCAGTCTTTTCATGGTGATAAAAGCCCGGCGCTGCTCGCTGACCCTCAACGAAGACGGACTGGTATACATACCGCCTCTGGGTGCTCCAAAGGTTTTCTCCTACAGTGACCTCCAGAAGGTTTCCATGGGCGGCAGGTCCTATATCATCTACACCAGAGACAGTAAGAAGCTTGTTACCTTTGACGACTTCCGCACGGAGAACGCCAGCCAGATTATCGCATTTCTGAAGGCAAAGGGTGTTCCTGCGGAACTATGAGTATGCGCGACCAGGTAGCCGGACAGTGCAAAGGGTATAGCGAAACTTAAAAGAAAATGATTGAACTGGTCTGCGTTATGCAATCTGGTTTCACGGCAAGTGAAATCGTTAAGCAGTATAAATCAGTGGCGAAACTGGAACAGGAGAATATAAATATGGCATTTGACGGAGTAACCATAGCAAATGTAGTATCTGAACTGAAAAAAGAACTGCTGGGCGGGCGTCTGAATAAAATCGCCCAGCCGGAAGAGGATGAGCTGCTTCTGACCATAAAGCAGCCCACAGGCCAGAAGCGCCTGTTCCTTTCCGCGGAGGCTTCCCTGCCTCTGATTTACCTGACAGAAACCAATAAGCCCAGCCCCATGACCGCCCCGAATTTCTGTATGCTGCTTCGTAAGCATCTGCAGAACGGCAGGATTACGGAGATTTCGCAGCCTGGTCTGGAGCGTATCGTCCGCATCGGAATCGAACATCTGGACGAGATGGGCGACCTGAGGCACAAAACGCTGATTATAGAAATCATGGGCAAGCACAGCAATATCATTTTCTGTGATGAAAATGATATCATAATAGACAGTATCAAGCGCGTCTCCGCGGCGGTCAGCTCCCTCCGGGAAGTACTGCCGGGAAAGCCTTACTTTGTAGCCGGTACCCAGAATAAGCTGGACGCTCTTCATACGGAAGAAGATGCTTTCCAAAAAGCTCTCTCCTCCAGCCCACAGCCGGTGTTCAAGGCAATATACGGCAGCTTTACCGGTATCTCTCCCATTCTGGCCCAGGAACTCTGTCACCAGGCCGAAGTAGACGGAGAGATTCCAACGGCCGCATTGACCGACACGGATTATGACAGGCTCTATCAGGCCTTCCACCGCATGAAGACAGCCATTCTGGAGGAAGACTTTGCCCCGAATATTGCCTACAAAGGCGACACTCCTGTGGAATTCTGCGCTTTGCCCCTGACCCTGTACAAATACGGCGACGGCAGAATTGTCTCCTATTCGTCCATGTCCGCTCTTCTGGAAAAATACTATGCGGAGAGGAACACTTTGACCCGCATTCGCCAGAAGTCTGCTGATTTGCGTAGAATCGTCCAGACAGCTCTGGAGAGAAATGTCAAAAAATACGATCTGCAGCAGCGTCAGATCAAGGATACGGAAAAAAGGGAAACATACCGCATTTACGGCGAACTGCTGAATACTTACGGCTATGGTGTGGAACCGGGCGCGAAATCTCTGGAGGCCCTGAATTATTACACTGACGACACTGTCGTCATTCCTCTGGACCCCACTCTCAGCGCAACCGAAAACGCAAAAAAGTATTTTGATAAATATGGAAAATTAAAGCGGACCTATGAGGCTCTGAGTACCTTGACCAAAGAAGTCAAATCAGAGATTGACCACCTGGAATCCGTGTCCGCCGCCCTGGATCTCGCTCTGTATGAGGAAGACCTGGCACAGATCAAGGAGGAGCTGACGGAGAGCGGCTACATCCGCAGAAAAGGGAATGCAAAAAAGCAGAAAATCACCAGCAAGCCCTATCATTATATCAGCAGCGACGGTTTTCACATGTATGTGGGGAAAAATAATTACCAGAATGACGAACTGACTTTTAAGGTTGCAACCGGCAATGACTGGTGGTTCCATGCAAAACAGATGCCCGGTTCTCATGTAATCGTCAGAATGGGAAACGCAGAAGAGCTGCCCGACCGCACCTTTGAAGAGGCGGCACGTCTGGCAGCCTACTATTCCAGAGGAAGAGGACACGATAAAGTGGAGATAGACTATATTCAGAAAAAGCATGTCAAAAAGCCAAACGGCTCCAAGCCGGGATTTGTTGTCTATTATACCAATTTCTCCATGGCAATTGACAGTGATATCTCAGGTATCCGCCCTGCGGACGGCTGACACGAGATACGATTTACATCTAATCTCCGGGAATAAGCAAGGCGGCCTGAAGGCCGCCTTTACATTACTTCATCAGTCCGCATTTCTTTGCAAGTCTCACAAACAGATAGCCTTTCGGAAATCCCCTGAGCTCCTGTTCCGAGATTCCCCGAAGCAGAAGCAGCATGAAGAAATACACACAGACCGCCACCAGAATCGCAATCACCACCGATATCTTCGGCGAAGATGTCATCATCAGAAGGGCTTCATAGGTGGCCCAGGCCACGGCTCCCATACAGACAGAGGCAAAAGTCGGTATCAGAAAGGTCTTCACAAGCTCCTGCCGATATCCCGTTGCCCGGCGCACCGCCCAATGATTCAGAATCCACATAACGGCCGAATAAAGTGTGACAGCAATCGCCATGCTGTATACTTCCAGATCTGTGAATTTAAGAAGCAGCACCGCCACAACTGTCTGTACCGCCAGCGCAATCGCGGCATTTATAATAGGTGTGTTTACCTTTCCCAGCCCCTGTAGAACAGAAGTGTTCAGAGTGGACAGGGCGGAGAATACCACCGAGAGCGCAAGCGCCATCAGGAGCCCGGTCACCAGATCCTCGGTCTCCTGCACATTGTTGAACAAAAGTCCTGTTATGGGCCGTGCCAGCACAAACATCCCCACCGTACAGGGAATGGAAATCAGCATATTGGTTTTCATCGCCAGGGCGTTTTTTTCCCTGACTCCTTTTATATCCCCGGAAGCCGCCATCTGTGCCATGGAGGGAATCACTGCGGAAGCCATGGCGGAGGCAAAGGCAATGGGAATATTGGAAATCGTCAGCGCCTGTCCCGAAAAAGCTCCCCACCTGGAAAAGACAGCCACTTCATTCACCTTCCGCATTGCCGGAAAAACCTGTGTGTACACAGTGTTATTGACCGCGCCGACGAGATTATAAATGGCCGTACTCAGAATAAACGGTGTCACCACCATCATAGTGGTACGCATAATGGATTTGTAGGAGTCCGTTCCCACATGTCTGTCGTTCCGAATTCTCCTGTCAATAGTCCCCCTGTTCAGCAGGTAGACCGCCACCATAAAAAGCAGTGCAGCCAGCACACCGGCCCCGGCCCCCAGAGCACTTCCCACGGCACCGGAGGTGGCGCGGGTGATCTTACCCGCCTCGTCTGCTGGGATCTCAAGGGTTCCCATGGTTCCCCGTATCAGCAGATAGGCCGCGCCCACGCTGACGACTGCATTGGCAATCTGCTCAAGTATCTGGGACACAGAGGTCTGCACCATACTGCCATGGGCCTGAAAATATCCCCTCAGTACTCCTAAAATGCCGTATATGAAGATGGTGGGCGCAAATGCCTTCAGCACGGATACTTCATTTTCTCCCAGGAGTCCTCTGCCGCACAGAAAGTTCGCACCGAAAAACAAAAACAGGCTGGCCACTCCTCCCACTGCCAGCACATACATAAGCGCACACTTAAACACCCTGTGGGCACTGCGATACTCTCTCAGCGCAAGCTTCTGCGCTATCACTTTTGACACGGCGGAGGGAATGCTGTAAGAAGAAATCAACAAGACAACTGGAGGAGGGGACATTGCAGGGCACGGTTTTCAATGATGCGCCCGGCCAGGCCCGGGGCATTCTGAATCTCAGCTGCGCCCTGGCCTT
>JAAWLQ010000137.1 GCA_022797995.1 Lachnospiraceae bacterium | reverse complement strand
GCCTGATCTGCGCCAGAATCTCCTCCGAACCCGGATATTTCTTCCGCATCCGCTCCGCTTCCTCCCTGGCTTTCTCCTTATCCGCATCCAGCTTATGTGCTTCCAGATACTTTCTGTGCTCTTCCACAAGCCCGTCATGGCGTCTCTTTAACTCCCGGGGACGGTACACCATCTGGTCTTTCATGTCCTTTTTCAGCTTCTCCGCCATAGAGAGATAATCTTCATAGGTTTCATAAAGGGAGAGAATCGTTTTCCCAGTTTCCGCCTTTTGACGGCTCAGATAGTTCATCAGCTGTTCCGGAGACAAATATTTCTGCGCCCGGCCCCCGCGGTAACGGCTGCCTTTCAGCCTGTTTTTCTCATACCAGGCAAGCACAGTACTTCCAATTTTCCGGCCGCTGTCTTCCTCCCATCTCATCCATTCCAGCATGTCCGCTCCCCCGTTCTCCTGTCGGAGGCGGTTAATCTTTTGCCGGTCATCCAGATGCAGTACCTCTTCTATATTCTCTCCAATCAGATTTAAAGTGTCATAATCGTTGTATCCGTTTACATAGTTTACCTTCTCGGACTCTTCTTCCAGCAGACGGTAGAAACGCCCCTTAAACAGATACTCCACAGTCTGTATAAAGTATTCGCTTGTGTCCGCCAGCAGGCGGTCATAATTTGCTTTTATGCCGGCTTCCGCCATCTGAGAAAATACCTGCTGCCAGGCCTCGTATTTCGTCCCTTCCAGTCCTTCCCTTACGCCTTCCGGATACAGGTAGCCGGTTTTCCACAGAAAGTTCGCCGGATTCCCTTTGTCCCAGTAAAGCTGGTCACGCCAGTTGTGACGATGAAGATAGTAAAACGAACAGGCATACTTACTGCGCTTCTGCGGCCGGTGCAGCAGGCAGCGGATGATTTCCCTTACCTCCACACACCTGGCATACATCCAGCGGACAGTTACTTCAAAATGCCGCTGCACTCCCTGCTTTTCATCCAGGTCCTGTATTATGGTAAGTCTGGTTTTCAGGCTCAGCTCATCCCGCCTTTTCTCCACTGTCAGTTCCTTTCCGCACAGAGGACACACCGCATTTTCCTTATGCTTCATCCGGACGCCTGCCGCCTTCTCCGGAAAATCCCCCTGACATGCCGTACAGTGGTAAATCCCTGCCGTTTTGTCGTAAATGGCATAGTGTAGCTCTCCGACAGCCGCCCGGACAAGCCAGTCATAAACCTCTTTTCCCGGATCCGGAATTCTATCCATAAAGGCCTGAAGCCTCTGCAGCCTGCTGTCCTCTTTTCTCTCCCGATGCTCACCAGCCCAGGTCCGCTCCAGGGAATGAATCCTCTCATATACGTCACTGGGCCAATGGATTTTCATCACAGACTTGATCAGGGATTTGTCCTCCTCTGACAGCGGGATACTGCTTTCTCTCGGCTCGTTCCAGTAATTGCCAAAAGCATTTACCAGACATTCTCCTGTCCACTTGAGCTCTCCATTCACGGATGCATACTCGCCGGTGTCAACGTCCGTCACATGCCGGTAAATCCACACCCACTCGCCGTTCTGCGGTTTCCACAGATCCAGAATCAGATAATTTCCAAACAGCTGTACTGTCACCCTTTTTTCCATCATGTCTTCCGGCTTCTTCTCCGGCCTTTTCTCCGGAATCTTCTCTATCTGCTTACGTTTCATGCTCCGCCTCCTCTCCTGCTATTTCAGGGCTGTTCTCACGCTCCCGGAGGCAGCCCTTTGCCTCCCTGATCCGGCCCCGTTTCAGGGTGTACCAGGTATCCGGCTTTATGCCGGCCTGCCCCACCGTAAACAGGCGGGCGTATGTAATGTTTCCGCCCTCATCCTGAATCAGTCCCAGATGAGAACCCTTCACGCCTTTTACCACAGGCTTCGGGCCTCTGGCTATGGCAATGCCCTCCGGCTTCCGGGCCCGGGCCCTGTCCGGCGCTACTTCTACCATGGCCGTCTGCTTCTTCCAGCCCTCCCTTTTGGGATGCTTTACCATGTATATCATGGCATGGCCGGCAATCTCCCGGCAGCTCAGCTCCTTTATCAGGGTAAGTCTGGTGCAGGCAATCCGGGTGTCTGTGCCGTCTTCCACAATGTCTCCTTCTGCCTCCGCCAGAAAGAACCGGTTCCCATCGCCCAGGCTGTAATATCTGGCACAGTCCAGCACATACTCACAGGCATGGAGGCCGTTTCTACCGCAGAGGGAGCCGGGTGCCCAGGCCGGCACGCCGATCTGATAGGTAAAGGCTCCCGCTCCCAGAGTGCAGGTCATGTCCTGATGGGTAGCCTTAAATACCGTCATGCTTCTTCTCCTTTCCCCAGATAGTATTCCTCCGCTATCCGGCGAAGCTCGTCCCTTCCCGTCATGCCGATGGCGGTTCTGGCTGGAAGGCCGGCCTTCTTTATTAGTACATCCGGCAGAACAATCCGATTTTCGGACGCATGCTTTAACCCTTCCGCCAGCACATCTGCCAGATGCCTGTCCGGCCGGAAGACCCCGTGGCACATCTCCGGATCCTCTGTACACAACAGGACGATAAAGTCTTTCCAGTCCTTCAGCTGGCTCTCCAGCTTCAGCTCCTCTTCTTCCAGGTCCAGCTTTCCCATCGCCGCCATCAGTGGCGTCGCCAGTGCCGGGGATATGTCGTCGATGTAATCCGCCGCGTCATCCCACTCAATACCGTTTTCTGCCGCCAGTGCTTCCAGAGCTTCTATATCTCCCTCTGCTTTTTGGGCTGCTGCTGCCATGTTCAGCTCCTCGATGGTGTTAAATACCCCGAATTTACGTTCCATCCCCACTTCTCCTCCTTTTTCTTCCTTTCGTTACAACTGCTGCCCGTGGTTGCACCGGTGCAACCGCATTTCCTTTTCACCCATCCTCTTTCCCTGTCAGTTCCCTGTGCATCCATTCCCGGTATGTATGGGGCTGTTTCAGGCACACCTGAAATTCATGGGCATTCAGTAAATACTCAATGGACTGCCAGATTTCCCCGTCCCGGACAGGAGCATTTTTCGCATTCATCCAGCCGGCCTCCCGCCACTTTTCATACCAGCGGTTTTCCAGCGCCGATGCCAGGTAGGTACATTCCAGATGCAGAATCAGCCGGCAGGGCTCCTGCAGGTGCTTCAGCGCCGCCTCCAGCCCCAGGAGGGTTAACTGGTTCTCGGTGGTGTCTTCCTTCCGGATCCACTGCCCCAGATCGGCGGTCAGGCCTTTCGCAGTGGTAAAGGAAAGTATGTACAGGCAGCTCCCGTCCTTACGCCTGGGGCCTTTCAGGCTGGTGTCTATGTAAATGTCCACTGTCCGCATCTGTGCCGTTCCTCCTCCGGATTGTCTCTATGCTCCCGCAGGCAGACGGCCGCAGAACTGTCCGCAAAGCAGCGGGATTCTGTTTTTATCATCCTTTTTGACAGCCCGGCAACTATCCGCCTTTGTCCTCCGGTCATAGGTAAATCCCCGCAGATGGCCATCCGCCAGGATGGCGCCGGCTCCTTTCAGCTGATCCATCTCCATACAATCCTGTACTGTTACCCTGTCTAAGTTGAGTCCCATTCCTGTCTTTCCTCCTTGAAATTCGCTGTTTTTAGCTTGATTTTCTGAAAAAAAGGTAAAAAATAATAAGGGTATCGGAATACCCGGGATGCATCCGGCGCCTAAATCTTTTCATAGACAAGCTTCTGGGTGTTGTCATACACCAGTGTAATGCTGTCGCCGTTTTCGTCTGTTAAGGTACCTTCCCGCCCTTCCATCTTTAATGTAAAATGCTTCATGATAATGCCGCTTTCCGCCAGGCGCTTTCTGATCGCATACTCTGCAATACTCTTATATCCATTGTTTAACATGGTATCCTCCTTTATGAAAATTTCGTGTCATGCGTTCCTATTTCAAAATATGGACATGTATCATCCGGTGCCGGACGTTTCTTCCCTCCCTTATAGGCTGGTACCCCACTAACGCAGAAGCCACTATTGACTGGGACATATTCTGCGGTATACCCCCTTTCTTCTTTCCTGTAATGCTGAATGAAATTCTTGCAGTATTGGCAACTTTTGGGCTTTACTACTGTGTTCTGATCCATCTTCTTTGATAACTCTTCAAGAGCATCCTTTAAGATACGATTCTCCCGTTCCAGGTTTGCAATTTCGTTTGATAACATTGGCTTTTCCTCCTTTATACCCAAATTGGGTATATATTTTTTCTTGTATTATACGTACAATTTGAGTATAAGTCAAGAACTTTTTAGGAGGTGCATTTTTATGTTTCACGACAGGCTCAGAGCAACTAGAATCAGCAGAGGATATACCTTACAAAAAACTGCGGATTCACTGGACATCTCATTGAGAACCTATCAAAATTATGAAGCCGGAGTAAGGGAACCGCATTTAGCACTCCTATCTCTCATGGCAGACTTTTTTAATGTTCCTGTTGATTTTCTTCTGGGACGAGATGATTATCTGAAATCTCTCGGAGTATCCGTTGATGTATCCCTAATATGTCCTCCAAGGCGTCCCAAACCTCAAAAGGGCCGTTAAGTTTGTTATATTCAATCTTTTGATAATGTCCTAAAGTCAACCCCAGCCTATCCGCCATCTGCTGTTGTGTCATGCCCGCCCTCTGGCGGGCTTCCTTTAAGTTCTTACGCATTCTTCTTGTCTCATTGCCTCCTTCTCTCCGTGCCCTCCGCGCGGTGCACGGCCTATGACGAGACCGCACACCTCTTGATAAGGGGAATTGTGGTTATGCACCACGCGCAGGACACGGGTTATAATTAAAACTATTTACTTTCTTTGGATCCCTGCATTCTCTGCCTTACAACGTTCAATTCTCCATTTTTCAAACCCTTTTGTGTCAAATATAATGGGACTATTTGACTTCATTGGGTTTTGCTTTTGAGCAAATGTTTGCCCTTTTGATCTATACGCTTCAAACAGGAATTCATTTGGAAGACCCATCTTATGTAATTCCTTCAAGCGCATAAAGGGTTTTGGATAATCCATAATTTCCCTCCATTTTTATACTGGCACTCGTATTATTCCAAACCCGGCAATTCTTTTTCTTCTACAGACAAAACCCGATACATCCCGGGAAAGCCCTTGCCTAGGTGGATATAAAGTCCGTTAATTTTCAAAGTTGGGCGATACCGGCATATTTTTCTTATACGCTTTGATCTGCTCCCATCAGAAAATTCCTTTACTACTGTATAAATGTACTCTGTCATGTAGGGCCCTCCCCTTGCTTGAGAACCTCTGCCACGAAGAAATCTCCTATTCTGCCTTTTTCTCACTTCTGGTTTGGGTGGACACGGGACAGAAATAGGATGTTTCGGCTCAGGAGCATCACCTCCATAGTGCGACATAATTTTAATTCCTTTCTATTTCCCCTTCCCTCTGCTATACTGTACTTGCCAGCCATGCCGGGCCGGACTACATAGGGAAGGGGTGTAAATATGTGGCGATACAATAGCCCCATTGGAACACTGTACATCAAACGGCTTTCAGACGGACGCTATGGCCTAGTCTATGATAGTACTGTCTGGGAATCCTGCGATACTCCGCAGGCAGAAGCCGATAATGTTTTAATGCAATGTACTGGATGCGCCGACTGGGACATGTTTGATACTTCAAACATTGATGTACCAAACGATCTTTCAGAATGGGAACGCTGTTAGGCTCCCGCTTCAGTGTGCGGTTCAGCTGTAATGGAAGAACTTTCCATGCGGCTGAACTTTTCCAGTGTTGTGGTAATGTGGCCCATCATCTGGATACCTTCGTAAATATCCCTCAGATCACTTCCCGTCAATTCCTCTGCACTATCAATGCGCTTTTCCACCAGGTCAAAATACTTCCCGGCTATCTGCACCGCCTTTTCCTTTAACTGGTTCACCTTCTCACCTTCCTCCTATACCGGCTCCCGTGGCCTTAAGAACTTATCTGTGCTCAGTCTCAATATTGCATTCTGTTCTTCTCTCCCTATACAGGCCACGCCAAAACTGAACATATGAAAGGAGAAAGTATGAAACTTGATTTAGATTGTGTACGCAAGGTTCTTCTCTGTGTCGAAAATAACACTGGATTGCGAAAATTTTGTTTCTTTATTGATTCTGGCCTTGAAGAAAGTGAAATCATAATAGGCAATACGCCTGCCCCTCCTCCAGATTATCAGAAAAAGCTTCTGAAAGAATTCGACAATGACACATTAATCTATCATGTCAATTATTGTATTGAAGCAGGATTATTAACCACTAACCAGCCTCTGGGGACATATCGTACTGTCATTGAAGATCTCACTCCACAAGGACACAGCTTTTTAGAAACTATCCGTGATAATAATATCTGGAGCGGAGTAAAAGGCATTGCTTCAAAAATCGGGGTAAAGTCTTTGGAATCCGTCATCCAAATATCATCCAATGTACTTACACAATTAATCAAAGCTCAATTTGGAATGTGAAATATTCTTTTCCACACATAAGTGCAACATGCCTTCATTTCTTCGTTTGATGGGGGCATGTATCCTTTATCTGACATATATTTTGCCAGTGCTGCTGTACCAACCCAATGGATTAACCATCCTCCAGCCGAAACAAATGTAGTTATAAAGAAAAACAATGTAAGCACTTTCTTCTTCACCTCCCTCCTATACCGGCTCCCGTGGCCTTAAGAACTTATCCGTGTTCACTCCTAATGCCCGCCAAAACCGTCTTGATATCCTGTATGTTCTCCTTTATACTGGTTGTACAGGCCACTGCCATGGCCGAGTACGAAGAAAGGAGAGTGCCGCTATGGACTACAACAAATTACGTTATGACCTGGCATTACAAGCTGCTACTGCACGGCTCATAATGCATGGATCTGATGGCTCTTCCAAAAACACCAGTAAAGAACTTCTTGAGATCTTCGCAGTTTGTTATGACGATGCCAAACAAATACCCGACATAGATTTTAAAAAATTGTTTAGTCACGACTAGGTAACGGCAGTTTGTCCATTTGGTTACGGACCGTGGAGTATGCGGACTCTTTGTAGATGTTAAGAATCGTTACAAGGAGTCCAAACTCTTCACACGACATTTTTTCTTTAACGCAGTATTTATGTATTTCTTTCGCCAAATCAGCTGCATCCATTTAATTCACCTCCCTCCTACACCGGCTCCCGCGGCCTTAAGAACTTATCTGTGTTTACTCCTGATTTTATTGCAATCCCCTGCTTTCTCCTTTATACTGGTTGTACAGGCCACTGCCATGGCTGAGTACAGAAGAAAGGAGTGCTTTTCGTTATGGAAAACCCTTTAGTTTCTCCTGATTTCCAAGACCGTATAGACACTGATGGAACATATTTGCACGATTGCTTCAATATCGGAATATGTTCCAAACGCGATATACGAAACCATGGATGCCTAAAAGGTTCTACCTATCGGCGCTGCTCCCTCGAAGAAAAACAGCAGCGGTTGGACAAGGCAAACTCAGAAAAACAAAATAAGTAACCAACGGTTAACGTGCTCCTGCAGATGCAAATGCTACATATTTGCATCTGCAGGAGCATCCTGCTGTATATTTTTTAATATGTCCCTGCCGGCCAACCAAAGCTTAATAAAGTCATTGCAATGCCTGTATCTCCCTTTCTCGCCCTCTTCTGGGAAGCCCGCTATCTTGCTAAGATACATAGCCATTGCAAACTCCATTATCCCGCTTGCATATTTCCGTACCTTTTCTGCCGGAATGGTACTGCATGAATACAATAACCCGACCAGTGCCTCTGCCAATTCCCACGCTTCGTTTTGTAATCCCGCATCTATCCAACCATCTTCCATTAATGCGAGCAGACGGTGATATGTTATATTGGCAATTTCCCCGATCTCTTTCCGATCTGCTGCGCTCCAAGAAGCATGTTCTTTGGATACCACAAGTGTAGCTTCCTCGCTTGCATGAAGAAGAGATTCCTCCGCAAAATATGTGACCTCGATTTTTTCCGCCTGCAGGTCGTAATCCGCCACGACCCGTATCTTCACGTTTTTGTCCGCTCGGAAAGCATCCATCAATGGATTCGTGCCACGGTTCAGCAATGCAATCAGCTTCTCACAGAAAAGCCTGTCAACCTTATATGTCCCCTTCTTTTCCACTTCCCTCACCTCCCTCCTATACCGGCTCCCGCGGCCTTAAGAACTTATCCGTGTTCGCTCTCAATATTGCATTCTTTTCTTCTCTCCCTTATACTATTGGTACAGGCCACTACCATGGCCGAGTATATACAGGAAGGAGAAATATATATGCCTAATACACGCTCATTTTGCGACCACGAAAACAATGAACATGCTTTAGTTCCTACTATTGTGGATGTAAGAGACAATCTTGGTGTCCTGGCCGTTCATGTGCTATCTGCAAAAGAAGACCTCTCAAAGATAGACTATGAAACAATGATTCATAAGCTCTATGATATTACCTGTGAACTGCATACAGCCTATGATCAAGAAAGAACGCGCATTGAATACTAGCCACCACCCCATGAATCTTACAGGCATTCACGGGGGCCTCTTTCTTTCAATCTCCCACACACGATATCAAAACTGTTTTTATTGACCTTTCTACATATTTCACCATCGACCTCTGCCAATACGGCACGAACCAGACCAATTTCCATTCCATTACTGTGCTTTTGTATCGTTTCAAGCACCGCATTGTACAATTCATCACGTTCACTTAGTTTTTCCATCTTCGCTCACATCCCTTCTACACCGGCTCCCGCGGCCTTAAGAACTTATCAGTGTTCACTCCCAATATTGCAATTCTTTCTTCCTTCTTTTATACTATTAGTACAGGCCACTGCCATGGCCGAGTACAAAAGAAAGGAGAAAAAATTTTGATACCATTTATTAATCCAGAACTTGCTGCACATAATATCGCAACAGCTTTTTGTGAGCACAAAATTCAGAAACTGCCCGAAACTGCCTTTATTCCTGGTGACACAACATATTCTGATCCAGCCGTAAAAGAAATATGGAAATTGTATGCCAGTGTTTACGATTCCGTATTCGAAGCGGCGGTTCGTGAAAACGCACTACCTACAGATGATGAATAGTCAAATTCAGCTATTTTCCTCAGTGGGTCATTTTTTGTAATATCTTGTGTTATAAGACCCATTGAGGACATCAGGTGTTTTGTTTCCAACAAACTGAAATCATTTTTATCCAGATACTCAAAAATATGTTCACATCCTCGCTGAATTTTAATTAAATCCAATCCTTCTTCTTTAGCATTTCTAACTTGCCGTTCTGTCAATCTACACACCTCCCTCCTGCACCGGCTCCCGCGGCCTTAAGAACTTATCTGTGTTCACTCCTAATGCCCGCCAAAACCGTCTTGATATCCTGTATGTTCTCCTTTATACTGGTTGTACAGGCCACTGCCAT
>JAAWLQ010000136.1 GCA_022797995.1 Lachnospiraceae bacterium | reverse complement strand
CTGTGTTTCGGGAGCGGGCTGTGTTGTGATTTCTGTTGACATTGTTATATTATTTTAAGAGTAATATTTCTTTTGGGTATCTGGTGGGTTTTCTGGAGGCAGCCTTGCTGGGAGAAGGAGGAGAGAAGCTGACCCATGGAGACTTTCTGTGGCCCATGATGTCAGGGCTTCTTCTTATGTTTACGGCGTCTCTGATGCGGCTTCTGGTGCTGGAGCGGACTCAGGCGGATACCAGAGGAAAGAAGTTGCTGCTGGCCGCCGCCTGGTTCTTATTCTGCATTCATGTGCTATATGGGATACCGGCT
Organism: Lachnospiraceae bacterium; assembly: GCA_022797995.1. Taxonomy (GTDB): domain Bacteria; phylum Bacillota; class Clostridia; order Lachnospirales; family Lachnospiraceae; genus Acetatifactor. The sequence continues at coordinate 9,107 of JAAWLQ010000136.1, read as the reverse complement.
CTGATATTATTCCCGGTATGAGAGGACTCACTGGTCTGCCGGCTCAAACAGATTCTCCCTGGTAATATTGTTCAGCCATCTGCCGCTGCGGTAATGCCGGATGACCCAGGGCCATTTGGCGAATTCGTCGGTGCAGAGCAGGAAGTAGACCCACATGACGGGAAGCTTTAACACAAATGCCGCCAGAAGACCCAGAGGTACGGCATAGAGCCACATATCGACAGCGTCGCATACAAAGCCGAAGCGGCTGTCTCCTCCCGCCCGGAAGACACCTGCAATCAGGGTGGTATTCACGGCGGCGCCCATCACATAATAAGTATTGATCAGAAGCATATATTTCAGATAATGCATGGCCTGGTCTGTCAGGTCCGCATAGCTGAGAACCAGAGGCATTGCGGCCAGAATGATGACCCCGCCGATGGCGCCGGTGATAACGGTAAGCTTCATCAGCTTCCGGGCGCCGGTACGGGCTTCCTCCAGCTTATTTTCTCCGATCACATTTCCCAGCAGGATTCCCCCTGCGCTGGCCATTCCAAAGCACAGTATCGTGCCGAAATTCCTTACAACTACCACAAAAGAGTTGGCGGCCACCGCATCCGTTCCCAGATGGCCTATGATGACGGAGTAGACGGAAAAAGCCACGCTCCAGATAATGTCATTCCCAAGTGCGGGAAGAGAAAGGCGGACGAAATCGGAAAAGAGTATCTTATTCCGGATAAAAAGATAGCGGAAACGCAGTTTGATGTCCCTGCTGAAAAAGGAAACCACAAAGCAGGCGGCCAGCTCCGCCAGCCTGGACAGAGAGGTGGCGATGGCAACTCCCTGCGCCCCCAGCTTCGGCGCGCCGAAAAGGCCGAAAATGAAGACTGCGTTCAACAGGATATTCAGGGAAAAAGCCAGCAGGTTCATGGCTGTGCTGATCATCACTTTTCCAATGCTTCGCAGTACGGCCAGATAGACTTCTGTGATTCCCCAGCACAGATAGCTGACGCTCATAAAGCGCAGGTAGGAAGCGCCGATGGAAATCAGTTCCGGGTCATTGGTGAAGATCAGCATCATTCCCTCCGGCACCAGAAGAGCCAGACCGGCAAAAAGCAGAGAGAAGCTCAGGGAAAAACGCAGCGCAATGCCTTCGATGACCTGAATGGCCCGCATATCTCCCTTTCCGTAGTATTGGGCGCAGAGCATAGTGGCGCCGGTGCCCAGCCCGTAAAATACCATGAAAAGTACATTGGCATACTGAGAGGCCAGAGAAACGGCGGATATGGAGGACTGTCCCACATAATTCAGCATGATGACGTCCGCCGAGCTTACGGCGGCGCTGAGCAGGTTCTGAATGACGATGGGCAGTACCAGCTTGAAGATTCGATTGTAAAAAGGGTCATTTTTCCAGGATGTTTTCATAGTTTCACCGATTTATGTAATGTCATTTTTCTGTGGGTTGTCCTCACTGATTTGGGTTTGAAGGCATGCGCTTATTTCTTTTAACTGCGCTGACTCCACTTTACATACCTTTCTGTCATAGGTATAGAGGCCGTTGGTCTCATCCTCCACGTCGCTGAGCTGGGTATAAATACAGCCACAGACGCCTTTGGGAATATTGCCCAGAACCAGCTCTTCGTACAATGCCCTGATTCTGGCTGTCAGTTCCTGACTGTCCGCACATTCCCCATAGCCGAACTGATTGTATTTCGCATAGAAATGGCCCGGTACACGATGAGAGTATCCGCCGCATTCCGAGATGAACACTGGCTTTTCCGGTCTCTCGGGAAGTACCAGCTTCCTGAAATAAATGTGCTGGCTGTCGAAGTCACTCCTGCGTCCCGGGAACCAGCCGGATGCGGTATCGTACAACCTCGTTCCGTCCAGAGCCTTTGCCCTGTCATAGATGGCATCCCCGTCGAACTGTCCCCAACCCTCGTTAAACAGGGTGTAGGCGATAACGCTGGGATGGCTCTGCAGATGCCGGAGAGTCTCCTCCATATGCCGGACAAAAAAGTCTCTGCGCTTCTTCCTTCCCCACAGCCGGCCGTTTCCCTTCTGAAAAATGCCGATGGTAGGGAGCGCGGTGTCTTTGAGCCAGGAATAGAGCCCGCTGTTCACCATATCCTGCATCACAAGCATACCATGAAGGTCGCAATAGTAATAAAAGCATTCCGGCTCGATTTTGATATGCTTTCTCAGCAGATTGAATCCCAGATTCTTCATGCGCAGAACGTCCTGCTCATATTCCTTTTCTTCCGCCGGAAGATAAATGCCGTCGCAGAAGTACCCCTGATCCAGAACACCATGCAGGAAAACGGGCTGGCCGTTCAGACATACTCTGGGGATTCCGTTTTCTTTTTTTACCTCCACTGTCCGAAGGCCAAAATAGGAGGACACAATATCTTCGCCCATGGTGACAGTGATGTCATACAGATAAGGATGCTCCGGACTCCATAATATCGGCTGATAGGTGCTGCCGTCCGCCAGCCGGAGCTTTCGGAGATTGATTTCCAGCTCCCGGTCTTGTGAGCGAACACTGTAGAGACTGCCGTTGTGGAGCTTGATGGTGACGGAGATACCTCTTGACTTTGGAGCGGTAGTATCCGCACTGCTTCTGACACATATATGTACTTTCTCCGTATCCGCAGTGACATCCAACCCTGCGATATATACCTCCGGCACATACTCCAGCCAGACGCTCTGCCAGATGCCGCTGACAGGCGTGTACCACATGCCGCCCCGGGCTTTGCGCTGTTTCCCATAAGGATACCTGTGGGAGAGGGCGTCCGTGGCTTTGACCAGGAGCTTGTTCTCACCCTCCTGCATTGTGTCGGTAACGTCGAAGGAAAAGGGCAGATAACCGCCTTCGTGCCGTCCCAGACAATGTCCGTTCAGATACACTTCCGCAATCTGGTCCACCGCGCCGAAATGAAGGAGAAGCCGCCTGCCTTTTTCCATGGGAGGCAGGGTAAAATCTCTGACATATTCCAGGTGCTTTCCGATGGGGCCCTGATACCCGGACAAAAGAGACTGGGGTGGAAAGGGAATCAGGATTTCCCTTCCATTCAGGGTCCATTTACCGTTCAGGCTGTGGAAACTGTTCCGCCGCATCCGGGGACGGGGATAACTGTTCCAGATATCCTCTGTATGCAAGCTGTTTGCGGCATTCTGCAATTTCTCCCCGGCCCGGCTGGCCAGGATATAATGACCCTTTCGCATCATCCGGAAAATCAGCCATAACAGTACCAGCAATGCGGCTGCTGCTGCAAAGGCGGCTGCGTAAATACTCCGGTTTGGCAGGAAAGAAGTGGTGCCGTCAGAATTGACGATCTGTTCGGCGTCCTGCAGAACCGCCGCACCGATAGCCGGCCCTAGGATACCGGGTATCAGCACCTGGCCGATAATCCGAATCCCCTGAAACTGTCCGGCTTTGCCCTCCGGGATATGACTCCTGATCATAGCCCCGAAAACGGCCATTCCCGTCAGATACCCTGTCATCATCAGAAGGGAACCGATAAAGACAACAGCTGTTTCCCGGCCTGCGTAGAGCAGCACATAACCTGCCATAAGCAGACAGACGGAAGGCACCACAGAGGATTTGAAGCCCAGAAGGTCATATAATTTTCCATAAAAAGCCGTGGCGATGGCGGCCAGCACAATGGCAGGCGCCATGATCATCACATAGTTGGTCATGCCCAGCGTTTTCTCGTAATACAGAATCAGATAGGGCATGAAAATATTGATGGATATACCGAAGACGGCGAAAGCCCCTATTATGGCATAGAGAAGCGGATTTTCACGCAGGACGGAAGGACGAAAGCTGTGGAAAAGGGTTTCCCAGAAGCCTGCTTTGCCCTCCGAAGAACTTTGGCTTTTTTCATCTATCAGAAAGAAACCGGACACACCGATGAGCGTGACGGCAATACCGACGATGAAGTAAATGGCAGTCCAGCTGTCAGCCCTGTCCAGATCGAAGGCGGAGAAACCGCCGAAAACCACCAGGATGGCCACCAGAGGCATCATGGAATTGATGCCTTCTATTCTGCCCCGGTTGGAGCTGTCACCCCAGTCCGTCATCCAGGCGTTGAAACTGGCGTCATTGGCCGAAGAACCCAGAAAGGTCATGACGCAGTCCAGGATAATGACCAGCGTGACGCCCAGGGAGGCGGCCTGCAGAGCATTTCCCGCCAGAGGAGTCAGAAGGTCCATTCGCAGGAAGGCAAAGGCCAGGATGGAGATGCCCCAGGCAATATATCCGCCACAGATAAAAATTTTCCGTCTGCCCAGATAATCTGTCAGCGCACCCATGAAGATAGTGGTGACTGTGGCGGCCACGGAGCTTGCCCCTACCATCAGGGAGATATCCGCGGCGGATGCGTGGAACATCTTGTAGATAAATACGTTGAAGTACATGTTTTCAACCACCCATGCCACCTGGCCCATGAGGCTGAAAATCACCAGTGCCGTCCAGAACTTGCCCCGTAGACGTTTTTCCATTGTGCTGCCTGTCCCTTTCTGTTCTATCAAGTTCCTACCAAGAGTGGAACTGCTATTGCCTATAGTATTCTAATCAGTATAACAGGTTAGAGGGACCATTACCAGGGTGTAATCCGCATTTTGTCTGGAAATGGGCAGAGTAATTCCAGATTATTTATCATTATAGTGTCCCTTGCATTGAGTTATGGTGATATTTTCCTTGCTGACTCTGTAAACAAGCCTGTCTTTATCGTTGATCCTTCTGCTCCATTCCCCTTCAGAACTGTTTTTCAGTGGCTCGGGCTTTCCTTCACCGGAAAAAGGTTCACGTTGGATGGATTTTAGAAGGCTGTTTATTTTTTTCAAAGTTTTTTTATCCTGTGATTGCCAGTAAAGGTATTCTTCCCATGCAGCTTCGGCAAATGTGATTTTACTCACGTTCCATAGCCTCCAGTTCTTCCATTGTCTTTACGATCACTTGTCCGTTTTTAACCTGCTGGTTCGCTTTCCTCAACTGTTCCATGTTGGAAACTGAATAAAAAGGGTCTGAAGGGGCTGTTATCTCGAAGGGGATTCGACGGTCCCTTAGCGCTTTTTTTGCATAGATTGTGAAAAAAGTCGTAAGGTTCATTCCCATTTCATCGCACATCTCATCCAGCTGACGTTTCATCTCATCATCAAATCGAAGACTTATAGTAGTCATACTATCACTTCCTTTCTGTTTTCATCATAATATAAAGTGAGATAAAATGCAACAATAATCATTCAAATTCATTCAAATTGCATTGATTGTATATTATATGAAGATTAAAGGATGTTATACAATTAATAAATCATTTTTAAGAATTCCTTCTTATGGAATATAGCAGGAGAACATGATATAATCTTGAACAAGAAAACTATGGAGGAGAGAAAGCCATGGAACAGGAATTTATAAAACCCCCGGTAGAGGTAAGATACAGAGAAGAACTGGAGGCGCTGAAGAACACAGACACAGGCAATAAGCCGGAGAGCTGGCAGATGTCGCCGAAGGCGGTGCGGACATTTATTCTGGGAAGCTCCAGGCCCATTGCGTACGGAGGAAAAGAATACCGGATAGAGAAGAAATATTTCGGCAACGACGCCCTGGTGGAACGCTGCATTGTGACCCTGGCGGGCAACCGGGGGCTGATGCTGGTGGGAGAGCCTGGAACGGCCAAAACCATGCTGTCGGAGCTTCTGTCCGCCGCCATCAGCGGTGTGAGCACCAACACCATCCAGGGAACCGCCGGCACCACGGAAGACATGATAAAATATTCCTGGAATTACGCACTGCTTCTGGCGAAGGGGCCCAGCAGGGAAGCGCTGGTGCCTTCCCCGCTCTACATAGGCATGGAGAAGGGAATCCTGACCAGATTCGAGGAGATTACCAGAACTCCTGCGGAGATTCAGGACAGTCTGATCAGTGTGCTCAGCGATAAGGTGCTGAATGTGCCGGAGCTGGGAGACAGCGGCTTCCTTTTTGCCAGACCGGGCTTCAATGTCATCGGAACGGCCAATACCAGGGACAAGGGTGTCAATGAGATGAGCAGCGCTTTGAAGAGACGTTTCAACTTCGAGACGGTGATGCCTGTGAGAGAAGCGGCCATGGAGAAGCAGATTATCATGAACGAGGTAAATAAGCTTGCAGCGGAGAGTCATATTGCCGTGGAGGCCGACGAGGATGTGGCGGAGATTCTGGCATCCACGTACCATGAGCTGCGGGAGGGCGTATCTTCCTTAGGCCATCGGATAGATAAGCCGTCGTCGGTGATGAGCACGGCGGAGGCCGTGTCTGTCTATTATCAGGCCATGATCACGGGGTATTATTACGGGGACGGAACCTTAAGCATGGACAGCCTGGTGCAGAATCTGGTAGGCGCCGTGTCCAAAGAGAACAAGGATGACCTGGAAAAAGTAAAGGGATATTTCAATACGGTGATCAGAGACAAGAGCAGCAAAGAAGGTGGCTTATGGAAAGAATATTACGAAGCGAGAAAATGGCTGAGATAATCCTTCTCCCGGTCCGCCATCACAGTCCCGCCTGCGCTTACCATATCAGCCGGACCATTGAAAAGCTGCGGCCGGCCGTTATTCTCGTGGAGGGGCCGGAAAATGCGGGGCCGCTGATTCCGGTGATGGTACACGAGGAGACGAAAGCGCCCTTTGCCATCTACTATTCCTATCATGATGAAGCGGGTGTGCTTTCGGAGGAGAAGGAACGATACAAATGCTATTACCCCTTTCTGGATTACTCGCCGGAGCTGGCGGCGCTGAGGGAGGGGAAAAAGTACGGGATCCCCACGGCGTTTATTGATCTGTCATACGGAGATATTCTGGCGGCCTCTCAGGCGGGCAAGGGCCTGCTGAAGGAGGAAGAGGAGAAAAGCAATTATAACGACGATTACTTGCTTTCCCGGAACGAATATTTGAAGCGGCTCTGCGAGAAGGCGGGACTGCGCAGCTTCGACGAATTCTGGGAGAAATACTTTGAGCTGAACGGACTGGCGCAGGAGAGCGAAAAATGGTTTGGTAATCTGTTGACCTACTGCACCCTGGCCAGGGAGAACACACCGGAGGAATCTCTGGAGGAGGAAGGCTGTCTGGCCAGGGAGCGGTTCATGGCGGAGAAGATTCGGGAGTATGCAAGCCGGAAGGCGGGGACCGAAGAGATTGTCCTGGTGGTGACAGGAGGTTTTCATACGCCGGGGCTGCGGGCGCTGCTAAGCGAGGGGCCTGATGCGGCCGGTGGGGTGAAAGCGGCCCGGGGCAAAGTCCCGGCAAAAGATCAGGGCGTCTACCTGATGCCCTATTCCATGGAGGCGGCGGATGCGTTGAATGGTTATGCCAGCGGAATGCCCTTTCCCGGTTTTTACCAGAAAATATGGGCGGGGATACCGGAATCGGATACGCCCTACAAGGATGCGGTTCTGGATTTGATTGTGTCATCCGGCAAGGAGACCAGGCGGAAGGAAGGGTATCTCTCCACTTATGACGAAATCTGTGCCTGTTCCATGGCGGATGGCCTTGCAGGTCTGCGGGGCAAGCGGGAGCCGGGGGCTTATGAGCTTCTGGACGCGGTGCTGGCTTCCTTTGTAAAGGGAGAGTACACAATTGCCACGGATACGCCGCTGCGGATATTGCGGAAGCAGATGACAGGCCGGGCCGTTGGGGCACTGTGCAAACAGGCGGATGTGCCGCCTATTATCCATGATTTCGAGGCCCAATGCAGGAAATTTGGCATCAAGACAGGTTCCACTCTGGAGGCAGAATCCACGCTGTCTGTTTTTTCCAACAAAAAGCACAGACAGCAGAGCATGTTCTATCACAGAATGGTGTGGCTGAATACCACCTTTGCCAGGAAAGTAAAGGGACCCAACCTGCAGTTGAAAAAAGACAGGAATCTCATGCGGGAAATCTGGAAATATAAATGGAGCGCCCAGGTGAATTCTTCTCTCATTGAGGTGTCCGTCTATGGGGCCACCATAGAGGAGGCCGCCATCAGTCTGGTGCGGGAGGAACTGAAAAAGGACCTGGGGGCGAAGGAAAGCGTGCTTCTGCTGACAAGAGTGTTCGAGATGGGTCTGCGGGAGCAGATGCAGGCGGTTTATGACAGAGTCCATGAACAGATGATGGGAGATACGGATTTCTATTCTCTGGCCGAGGCAGTGCGGTCGTTGCTGATGATGGAGGAGTTGGGGCCTTTATATGGGTCAAAGATGGAATTCGAAAGTCTGATTCATATGGGCTGCCGGAAAATGATCACTCTTCTTCCTTCCATGACGGGAATCAAGGACGAGGACCTGAACGGATGCATGAATGCGCTGAAGCTTCTGTATCAGATTACCGGGCGGGACGAAGCCGCGTACGGACAGGAGCGGGAGAGCTATTTTGCGGTTCTGGAGAAGATGACTTTGGACAGCGGGATTCATGCGGGACTGAACGGGTGCATTCAGGGCATTTTGTACGGAAGCGGGAGAGAGACTGCACAGGAGGTGGAGAAGGCCTGCAGAGGATATCTCAGCGGTACGAAGGAACAGCTGATTCACACGGCGCAGTTTTTCAAGGGATTGTTTTTCACGGCCAGAGACCTGGTGTTCATCGGGGATACGTTTATCCGGATGTTGGATGAATTTTACGGCCGGGTGACGGAGGAAGAGTTCATGGAGCTTCTGCCGGAGCTTCGCATGGCCTTTACTTATTTCACACCCAGAGAGACGGATAAGATTGCCGCTGCGGCGGCAGGTCTTCACGGAAAGGGCGGGAGAGACATTCTGGAGAGGACGGAAGTTTATCCTGACTGGTATGCATACGGGAAAGAGACGGACGAGTATGTGAAGGCCCGGATGGGGGCGGCGAATTAATGCATGCAAGGTCTTTTCATGAAGGACGAAAGAAGAGTTGTGCGCACAGTACTAGAGCACGCTTCCGAAAAGGGAGATAAAAAATGAGACCATATGCTCAGGTGATAGAAAAGGGACAGAAATATGGCTGACGAACAGGAGATTTTAAACCGGTGGAGGCTTGTCCTCGGAAAATATGCCTCGGGGCAGATTGATTTTTCCGGGGATGGAGTGCAGTTTATGGATATGGAGAATGTGCTGGACTATCTGTATTCCAGAGAGTAT
>JAAWLQ010000135.1 GCA_022797995.1 Lachnospiraceae bacterium | reverse complement strand
GGCGGAAACCGCTAATTTGCTGCGTTCTTACTATTTTAGCAAAGAGCAAGTAGAGCAGTACTTGACTGGGATTTACTCCAATCCCAACATCTGGGGCGCACCGTGCTTCTGCGGCCTGTGGATTTCATCACATAGGCATACAGCTTTCCATCCTTCTGCACAAAGCGGAAATCATCGTCATCCCATTCCACCTGTTCCTCCCGGAAGCCGTCAATGATTACTTTGGCATGTCCTTCTCCGGGAACTCGCCAGGGCCTTGTGCCATATACGGCCTCTCCGTTTACGGCAAACCATTCCGCCAGCTCCTCCAGAATCCACTGGGCCTCTTCATCTATGGTCCCATCCGGACGCTGCAGAATATTCAGGAGGAAAGTTCCGTTCTTACTGATGGAGTCCACCAGGATATCCAGTATATGATGCGGTGTCTTGTATTTTGCCTTTTTGTCATAAAACCAGCCGCCGATGCAGGTCTCCGACATCCACGGAGTGGGAGAGATATCGTGGAGCTGGCTTCTCTCAATGTCCAGAGCACCCACTTTGTAAATGTTTTCCGAGCGGTTTTTCTGGGTGTACACGGCCTGGTTGCTTCCATGTATTTTCTCCGAGGTGTTGTACAGATAAGCCACCGCTTCCAGACCATATAGATAATCGGCGTCATCCGCAGTCTCGCTCTCGCTGAAAGGCAGAGAGCTGTCGGAGTAAAGCAGATCCGGCTGGTAATTGTCGATAATTTCTTTCATCACCTTCAGCCAGTATTCGCGGAAGCTCTTATTTTTCGTGAGCCACACCCACTTGTCAGGTTCTCCCGGCTTTGCCACATGCTCATAATTATCATGATAGAAATCTCTGTATGCAGGGTCGTTGCCGTCATAGGGAACCCCGGCATAAGGACCGTAGGTATCGGCGCCCTTGTTGCTACGCCACCATGCGAAGGAGGCACCCAGATGCTCTGTCATGCCGAAGGGCATGTGATACTTTTTACAGGCGGCTTTCCACAGTCCGCAGATATCCTTTCCCGGCCCCATATCCACGGAATTAAACCGATTGTACTGGGATTTGAAATTGAAGAAGTGATCGTGGTGAGAAGCCTGGGCCACGAAAAATCTGGCACCTGCCTTGTAATACTTTTCCATCAGAGCATCCGGGTCAAAATGCTCCGCTTTCCACAGAGCGCAGATGTCCTTGTAGCCGAATTTGGACGGATGACCGTAAGTCCTCACATGATATTCATACTGCTCCGACCCCTGTATGTACATATTTCTCGCATACCAGTCTCCGCACATGGGAACGGACTGGGGGCCCCAATGGCTCCAGATTCCGAATTTTACGTCCCTGAACCACGCAGGGCACTGGAATTGTGTCAGTGATGCAAATGTTGCTTCGTACATGATACCCTCCTTTACATGGAATACCTTGACATATTCTGAGAAAAAATCTATGCTTACAGTATAGAGAAAATTTACCTGAGAGTCCATGCATTTTTAAATCAACAATATGGAGATTCTGACATGCCCTTTGAATACAACAGGGAATTAATTGAAAATATCAACCGATGGCATATGGAGATTGATGACAGCGGATTTGTGTATTTAAATCATGACAACTGGTACGGCGAGGCCGTCTGTTCTCCGTATTCCCGTCTGTATCTGGTCTCCGGCGGGGAGGGATGGATAGAAATTGAGAGGGAACGGTTTCCGCTTCGGCCCGGTTATGCCTATTTTATTCCGGCTGGGCTTACTTTCAGCTATGGTTGTGCCGACGTCCTGGAAAAGCTGTATTTTCATCTGCGGCTTGTAAAGCCTGACGGCTATGACCTGGCCTGGGGTCTGCATTTTGCGGCGGAGTGTCCTGTTGAGAAAAGGCTGTTCGAGAATATGCTCGGGCGGTATCGGGGGAACTGCTGGGAAGACATACTGGAACTGGAGCAGGAGATCCGTGCTCTGACCTTTCGGCTGTTGAAACAATATGATATCATGGGAAAATCTGCTGCCGCCTATTCGCCTCTTGTGGAGGAGACCATGAGGTATATTCACGGCCATCTGTCTGCAGGAACCACGGCAAGGCAGATTGCAGAGGCACTGTTTGCGTCCGAAGTTACACTGTCCCGGCGCTTTCGCCAGGAGACCGGCAGGACGATTCATCAATATGTGGAGGACATGATTTTCCAGGCGGCCTGCAAACGCCTTGCGGTAGGGAGTCAGCCTGTGGGGGAGATCAGTGGAGAGCTGGGATTCTGCGATCCGTTTTACTTCTCCCGGCGCTTTCGCCAGCTGTACGGGGAGCCGCCAAGTCGATATCGGAAGAGACTGCAGGGATAAGGGAGAATAGAGTAAGCGGAAGCAGAGAGAACAGTAACAGAAGAGGCGCTTGCAGGAGGTACCGGAAAATGTTACCATAAAGGATAGGAAGCTGGCAGGAGCCCAAAGCATTGAGCGGCAGTGTCAGGGAATCTGTGAAAAGCAGGATAAAAAACAGATATGGAGAAGGAAAGGAGAAAAGTATGACAAAAAGGTATGGGAATCTGGCGTTAATTTACAGTATTATGGCGATGGTGTTCGGGGTGTTTTACCGGGAGTTCACGAAATTCAGGCATTTTTCCGGACTGACCAATCTGTCCGTCATACATACCCACTATTTCCTGCTTGGAATGTTCTTCTTTCTGCTGCTGATGGCAGTGGAGAAGGTTTTTTCCTTTACGGGGAATAAGGTGAGAAAGAATCTGGTTTTCTACCAGATCGGAATCAATATCACGGCGCTGGGATTTTTGCTTCGAGGGCTGGCGCAGGTGCTGGGGACGGAACTTAGCCGGGGGATGGATGCCTCCATTTCCGGGATTGCGGGAATCGGCCATCTTCTGACCGGGGTAAGCATGGTGCTCATTCTGCTGGAAATCCGGAAGAAAGCCGTGTAGGAAGAGGCTTCTACCGACATTGGCGATTGATTTTTTCAGAAAAAAGACGATATAAAAAGAAAAACAGGGATGGTGGACAATGAAAATCGGAGAGGCTCAGGAAATTTACAGGGAACAGATAAAAAATTATCGGCTGGAGAAATCGATTGTGTCAAAGCAGCTGCAGAATCTGCGTTCTAAAATGGAACACACCCCGGGCGGACAGGAAAAATACGGCTCGGAAGCGGCCACGCTGGAACTGACTTTACAGGCGCTGGATGAAAAACAGAATGAATATCAGGATTATCTGAGCAAATTATCCGAACAGTACTGTGCATACTGGAACGAGGCGGTGGCGGACCAGCAGGCGGACGCGGCGCAGGACTATGCTGCGGACATGGGGAAAATCATGGAAGTAGCACGCAGGCTCATGCGCGGCGCCATCGTGCCGGCGTCAGATGAGAAAAAGCTGATGGAATTCAGTATGGAAATGTACCAGACAGCGAAAAATGTGGGTGCAATGGTACGGCGACAGAAGCGGGAAAAATACGATTCTCTCTGGGATGACGAGGAAGAGAAGGAATATGCAGACCCGAGAGAGGCAGCGGAGAATGCGGAAGTCTCCTCGGAAGGGCCGGAAGTAGTGGATGCCGCTGCCGTGACGGCATCTGTCGGCGGGCAGGAATGAGAATCTGGCAGGAAAGAAACTGAAGGGCTGGAAGTGGTAGACGCCGTTGCCATGGCAGTATCTGTCGGCGGGCAGGAATGAGAATCTGGCAGGAAAGAAATTGAAGGGACGGAAGCTATGGATGCTGCTGTCAGTGTGAAGGAATGAGAATCTGACAGGAAAGAAGTCGAAGAGGCCGGAAACGGTAGCTGTATAAGAAAAGGAATTACAGGAAATGCAGTGGCACAAAATGCGCAGGTCCGGGATATAGTAGTGATAAGAAACAGGGAACGGAATCAAACGGACCGGTAGAAAAAGTATGAATCAGAAACTGGAAGATTTGTTACAGCTGGCATTGCAGACATCGGAGGAAGTCAGAGTCAGGACAGAGGAACTGAACACCGGATTTAACGAAAATACACGCACATGGGAACTGATTGTAAAATATCATGGGAGTCTGGATGCGCTGGAAGCCCTGAATGTACAGATTGAATATCTGATTGCGGGCTATGCGGTACTGACTGTGCCGGAGCAGCTGGTAGAGCAGGTGGCGGAGCTGGAGGAGATAGAGTATGTGGAGAAGCCCAAAAGGTTTTTCTACGGAGTGGAGACACCCACAGAGAATTCCTGCATTGCACAGGTGACGCTCAGAGACCCCTATCTGACTGGGGAAGGTGTGCTGATAGCTGTTCTGGACAGTGGAATCGACTGGAGGATGCAGGAGTTTCGCAACAGTGACGGCAGTACCAGAATACGGTATCTGTGGGACCAGACGCTGCGGCCTGGAACAGTTCCGATAACGGAAGAAAGAGCGACGGACAGGAATGAAAGTGAAGTGATATGGCGTTCGCCGGAAGGCTTCAGCCTGGGGGTGGAATTCGATTCTGCTCAAATAGACCGGGCTTTAGCCGGGGCTACGGCTGAACAACAGTTTCAGAGACTGCCCAGCGTGGATACAAGCGGGCATGGAACTGCGGTGGCAGGAATTGCCGCAGGAAACAGTGCCGCCTATCAGGGGGTGGCTCCGGAGGCGGAATTGTTGATTGTGAAGCTGGGACTGCCGGATGTGGCTTCTTTTCCCCGTACAACGGAAATCATGCGGGGGGTGACATATGCCATCAAAAAGGCGCTTGAGCTGGAGATGCCCATAGTGATTAACTTAAGCTTCGGAAACACGTACGGTGCCCATGACGGAAGTTCGCTGCTGGAAAGATTCTTAGACAATGCCGCAGAAGTGGGCCGTACGGTAATCTGCGTGGGCAGCGGAAACGAGGGCAACAGCGGCGGACACCTGGCGGGTAATCTGCTGGAGGGACAGGACGGAGGCGGTGCGGGCGGCCGCGCAGGTACCGGCGCGGCTGGTTCCGGAAGCATTCCGGGGGCAGGAGGAAGCCCCAGAAGTACGTCTGGAGGCGGTGCGGTTCCAAGCCGCATGGAAAATGCAGTGGCCCGGCCGGCTTCCGTGGAGCTTGCGGTGGCGGAGTATGAGCGCAGCCTGAATGTCCAGCTTTGGAAAAATTATTGTGACGAATATCGGATCTATCTGCGTTCTCCGGGAGGGCGGGAGGCGCAGCTGCCCGAAATGATCAACAGCGGAAAATATGTGCTCCGGCTGGAGCAGACGGAAATTCTGGTGTATTTCGGGGAGCCGGCGCCCTATGCGGTGCCGGAGGAAATTTATTTTGAAATGCTGCCGCTGGAACGGAATTATATTAACAGCGGCGTGTGGACAATCCGGCTGGAGCCTGTGCGGGTTGTCACAGGCAGGTACTATTTCTACCTGCCCTCGGCGGCTGTCCGGGGAACAGGAACAGGTTTTTACAGGTCTACTCCGGAAGTGACACTGACCATTCCCTCCACTGCGGCGAAAGTGATTTCTGTGGGTGCCTATGACAGCACATACGAATCCTATGCGGATTTCTCCGGGAGGGGATATGCGGATGCCAACCGGACTATCGGAATAGTGGCCGCGGGACTGGCAAAGCCGGATCTGGCCGCGCCGGGCGTGGGGATTCTGGCGCCGGATATCTACGGAGGATATAATCCCTTTACGGGGACTTCCTTTGCAACGCCCATTGTGGCGGGGAGTGCGGCTTTACTGATGGAGTGGGGCATCGTGCGGAGGAATGACCCGTTCCTGTACGGGGAGAAGGTGAAGGCCTATCTGCGGGCCGGTGCCCGGGCGTTGCGGGGGGAGGATGCGTACCCGAATTCCAGGGTTGGCTGGGGCGGACTCTGCGTAGCTTCGAGTCTGTCGATTTGATTTATATTTTTTATTAACTTGACATCAGCGGATTGGGACGGACTCTGCCTGCGAAATAGTCTTTCGGGGTGATATTTTCAGGTCGATTCGTATAATGCACACTTTATTCAACAGGTTGCTGTTAAATAAAGTGTGCATTATGTGTTGAATAAAGTGTTGAAAAGGGATATACTATGTTTGGAGGTATACGGGTGTGAACATTGGAATGGAAACGGAGTTCGTTGAATTCAAAAAATCGACAGGAGAATTAAAAGAAGGAATTATTTCTTTGGCTTCCATGTTGAATAAAAATGGAAGAGGAGTGCTGTATTTTGGAGTCAGGAATGATGGTGAAATTGTAGGTCAGCAAATTGGGGATCGTACCATGCGTGAGATTTCTCAGGGAATAGCGAATGCAATTAAGCCGCAAATCATACCCACAATTATTATGGAACTGCTCGAAGATAAAAATGTAATAAAAGTTACGGTTGAAGGAGATGAAAAACCTTATTCAGCGTATGGAAAATATTATATGAGGTCGGCAGACGAGGATCGGGAAATATCGCCGCAGCAGTTACGCGGCTTGATGCTTAGTACATCAGATTCTATTGTAAATATAGAGTCAAACAATCAGAAGCTGACTTTTAATCAGTTAAAGACACTATATATTGGAAACAATCTGACGCTTCGGGAGAATATTTTTAAACAAAATCTGAATCTTTTAACGCGTGGCGGGACATACAATTTGATGGCCGATATTCTGGCAGATGTCAACAGTTATTCTATTAAAGTGGCAGTATTTAGCGGAACAGATAAAACAAATCTTATCAAGCGGAACGAATATGGTTATAAATGTATGCTTGTGGCGGTGAAACAAGTATTGGATTATATGGAAGCATTAAATGATACGGCTGTAGATATGGGCGGAAGTTTAAGGATAGAAAGCAAGTTATTTGATTTTTCATGTTTCAGAGAGGCATGGCTGAATGCCTGTCTGCATAATCGCTGGTCAAGGCAAACACCGCCTGCTGTGTATATGTTTGATGACCGTATTGAGATCATATCAGTGGGAGGCCTGCCGGACGGACTCACATTGGAAGAATTTTATGAAGGAAAGAGTAAGCCTGTGAATCTTGAGCTTCAACGGATTATGGTTCAGCTTGATTATATAGAACAGACAGGTCACGGAGTGCCTTTGATTGTGTCAAGATATGGGAGAGAAGTATTTGATATTTCAGAAAATTTTATTACGGTGACAATTCCGCTAAATCATAAGAGGAATATGGAAAGGGGTTTAGCCAAAACAGCCGCAAAGATGATTGACAGTCATGATGGCAAAATATTGGAGCTGATGAAAGAGAATTCCAATATTAATGTCAGTGAAATCAGCAGGCTGGTTGGTCTGGGGACAACCACAGTCACAAAAAGAATTCATCACATGAAGGAAGAGGGAATTGTTGACAGAAAAGGGTCTAAAAAGACAGGGCAATGGATTGTGAAACGATAAAATTTTTTGGAAGCCAAATACCATATGACACGGGAAGAAAGTCCCGGGAAAGGCGGATAATTTTGGACAGAAGAGATACAAGATATCAGCAATATCTGCAGATATTAAGAGAAGAACTGATTCCGGCTATGGGGTGCACAGAGCCCATAGCCATTGCCTATGGCGCCGCCAGGGCGAGAGCGCTTCTGGGGGAGAAGCCGGAGAAAATCCTGGTGGAAGCCAGCGGGAATCTGATTAAGAACGTCAAGAGCGTTGTGGTTCCAAACACAGGCGGACTCAAGGGAATAGAGGCGGCCGCGGCGGCAGGAGCGCTGGCGGGAAAGCCGGAAAAAGAGCTGGAAGTGATCGCGGATATTGCGGAGGAGCAGAAGGTGGAGCTTGCCGCATTCCTGGAGCAGAAAGCGGTGGAGGTCCGTTTCCTGGACAGCGAATATCCCCTTGACCTGATTGTGACCGAGGAAGCCTCCGGCCATTGTACAAAAGTAAGAATTGCGCAGTATCATACCAATGTGGTGCTGGAGGAAGCGGACGGACAGGTGGTTTCCCGGAAAGAAGTGTCTGCCCGGGAGGAGGGACTTACGGACCGAAGCATCCTGAATGTGAAGGACATTCTGGATTTTGCGGAGTCGGTGGATACCGAAGAAGTCAGGGACATATTGGACAGGCAGATTGCCTGCAATATGGCGATTGCAGAAGAGGGAATCAGAAATTCCTATGGCGCCAACGTGGGGAGTGTCCTGCTGAACTTGTATGGAAATGAAATACATAACCGGGCGAAGGCCATGGCGGCGGCCGGTTCCGATGCCAGAATGAGCGGATGCGAACTGCCGGTGGTAATCAATTCCGGAAGCGGAAATCAGGGAATAACCGTCAGTGTCCCTGTGATTGAATATGCCAGGGAGCTGCAGGTGGGACAGGAGAAGCTGTACCGGGCCCTGGTGCTTTCCAATCTACTTGCCATTCATCAGAAGACGGGAATCGGGCGGCTGTCGGCATATTGCGGCGCGGTCAGCGCCGGAAGTGCAGCCGGAGCAGCAATTGCCTACTTGTATGGAGGAGACTATAAAACTATAGCCCATTGTCTGGTGAATTCGCTGGCGGTAACCTCGGGAATGATCTGCGACGGAGCGAAATCCTCCTGTGCCGCCAAAATCGCATTCTCCATTGAATCGGCTCTGCTGGGCTATGAGATGTATAAGATGGGTAACCAGTTCCGGGACGGAGAGGGCATCGTCAGGAAGGGCGTGGAAAATACCATTGCGAATGTAGGGCGTCTGGGCAAGGAGGGAATGCGGGAGACAGACAGGGAGATTCTTAAGATGATGACGGAAGCGCAGTGTTGACAGGATGATGATAAATCCATTTGAACTATAGTAAAATAAAGGAGAAGCAAATACTGTGAAAGTTCATTTTATGGGGATTGCCGGCAGTGGGATGGCTCCTATTGCTCTCATAGCAAAAAGTATGGGCTACGAAGTCAGCGGATGTGACATTTCAGATTCCACATATTATAGCAGTGCATTAAGAAATAATGAAATTGATATTATGATTGGACATGATGAAAAACATCTCGATGATATTGACATATTGGCAATCACTCCAGCCGTTTATGACTATAATCCAAATCACCCGGAATTAATAAAAGCAGCAGAAAAAGGAATCTTAATGACCTGGCAGGAATTTTCCGGAAAGTACCTGCAGAAGGGGAAAGAAGTAATTGCTGTGTGTGGTACGCATGGTAAGTCTTCTACAACTGCCATGGTGGGCTTGATGATGGAGAATGCCCGGCTGGATCCAATCGTGGAGGCTGGAACAATTATAAAAGAATGGGGAGCCGGATATCGTCTTGCCGACTCCAGGTATTTTGTCTGCGAAGCAGATGAATTTAATAATAATTTCCTGAACTATAATCCTTCCTGTATTATAATAAATAATATAGAGATGGATCACCCGGAATTCTTCAAGGATGTTTGTGAAATCCATAAATCTTATGTTAACTTCATCAAAAACCTGATAAATGAAAAGGTATTAATTGTAAATTTTGATAATGAGGGAGTCAGAATTGTTCTTGAGATGGCAAAGGAATGGATTCTTGAGAATGATGTTCAAATTTATGGAT
>JAAWLQ010000134.1 GCA_022797995.1 Lachnospiraceae bacterium | reverse complement strand
GAGAAGCTGGAACTACTGGATCTGAAAGCGGAGAAGTATCCGGAGAAGAAGGCAAAGGAGGAGCTGAGGCCGGAGCTGAGAATGCCGGAAGCACCGGTGGAAGTGGAAGCGGAGCCGGAACCGAAGGAGGAGCCGGAACTGCTGGTTCTGAAAGCGGAGAAATATCCGGAGAAGAAGGCAAAGGAGGAACTGAGGCCGGAGCAGAGAATGCCGGAAGTACCGGCCAGGGCGGAAATGAGGCCAAGACGGAGAATGCTGGAAGTACCAGTGGAAGAGGAACGGAACTCGGAGCAGAAGGCACTGACGGAAGAGGAACGGAACCCGGAGCAGAAAGTACCAACGGAAGCGGAACACAAACATCATATCCCACTCCCGATTCGGATAGGGCATATGTTACCATGATCACTGCCAGATCAGAAGGATATGAAGTCTTCCGCGCATCGGAACTTCTGGCGGCGAAGGGTTCGGCCATGCTGAGCGAGAATCAGAAGCTGAAGATTCTGGAGGCAAATGGAGTGACACACAGTTCCGTCGATTTGGAGAGCCTGAAGCTGACTGCCGAAGAAAACCGAACAGGGCTTATTATGGTAGGCGCGGCGGCTATACTGATTCTGATGTTAGTGGGCGTATTATACTGGAAGAAGAGGAAACTGGATACAGTATAGTAAACGAGAGAATCAAGACAGGATTCTGAAAAAAGAAAGAATTCCGTGGAGATCAGGTTTTTAATCCTGAATTCCATGGGATTCTTTTTATTCATAAACATAGAATCCCCACGGAGAACTTCAATCGGTTCAAAAAAGAAGTATTTGTATTCATGGCATTTATTCGTTATACTAATGGTAGTGAGAAGTGCGGATAAAAGTATGGATAAGAAGTTAAGGTGTTTCAGCCCAAATACGGATTCGCATTTTGGGGGAAACAGGTATTGATCGGGAGATGAAAAGGAGTATGTTGTATGTCTTATGTAAATCTGCCATATGGGATGGATGATTTTGAAAAGGTTCGTACAAGTAATTGTTATTATATTGATAAGACTATGTTCATCAGAGAACTGTTAAATGAGACTTTTGACATTAACCTGATAACGCGGCCGCGACGTTTCGGCAAGACATTGACTATGAGCATGCTTGCCGCCTTTTTTGATATTCGAAAGGACAGCAAAGAGATATTCGAGGGGCTTGAGATTACAGCAGATAAGGCATTCTGCGATAAATGGATGAATCAGTGGCCGGTGCTTTTTCTGACGTTGAAGGATGTGGAGGGAGATAATTTTGAGAGTGCGTATGACATGTTGAAATACGCGGTTTCTTCGCTGTGTATTGAACATGCCTATCTGGGGAACAGCGAGAAGGCAGACAGTGCAGACAGAAGCTCCTTTGCGAAACTGAAGAATCGCAACGGGGCGGATGCGGATATACTGAGTGCGCTGCATATTTTGACACGTATGATGAAGGCGCATTATGGGAAAAGTGTAATTCTTCTGATTGATGAATATGATGTCCCGTTAGCAAAGGCCAGTGACAATGGGTATTACCAGGAGATGTTGAATGTCGTGAAGAGGTTTTTGGGTATGGCCTGGAAGACAAATCCGGCACTTAAGTTCGGCGTGGTTACGGGTTGTCTGAGACTTGCGAAAGAAAGTATTATTACCGGCTCCAATAACTTCATTTCCAATTCCATATCAAACAGACGATATAACAGATATTTTGGCTTCACAGAAAGAGAAGTATGTGAACTGTTGGCTGCCGCCGGTTATTTGCAGGAGCTGCTTGAGATGAAGCGATGGTATGACGGATATCGTTTCGGTGGGATGGAGGTGTATTGCCCCTGGGATGTGATTAATCATGTGCGGGCATTGACAGAGAATGAACAGGCAAGGCCGGGGAATTATTGGCTGGATACCAGTCACAATAACATCATCCGAAGATTTATTGAATTGCCTGGCATGAACGTGAGCAGAAAATTTGAGGTCCTGTTGGGAGGCGGGGTAATACGGGAGGCGATCAGGGAGGATTTGACATACGATATCGCTCATTCTTCAGAAGATAATATCTGGAGTATTTTGTACCTGACCGGGTATCTGACACAGGCCTCGCCCCGGGAAACTGCGGATGACACAGGCTTCGTGGAAGGCAAGATGGCTTTGTGTATTCCAAATGAAGAGGTAAAGTCCGTTTTCGGGCTGACGGTGAAGCAGTGGTTTGAAGACAAGCTGCAGACAAGGGACAGACGTGAGCTCTTTCAGAACTGGTGGGACGGGAAGGATGAAAAGCTGACACAGGATATCTCGGATATTCTGTTTGACACCATCAGCTATTTCGATTATAAGGAAGATTATTATCATGCATTTGTAACAGGCCTGTTTTCCGGAGCCGGATATGATGTGAAATCCAATTCGGAGCAGGGCGGGGGCCGGGCAGATATTATTGTGCGGGAACAGCGCCGCAGGAGAGCGCTTGTCATAGAAGTCAAATGGTCAGGAAAGAAGAGCTCTAATCTGGAAAATGAATGCCAGGACGCACTGAAGCAGATCAGGGAGAGGCAGTATACAAGACAGCTCCGGCAGGAGGGATATAAAACAATCCTCTGCTATGGAGCGGCGTTTCAGGGAAAGGAATGCCTGATACAGGTGGAAGGGCAGTTCTAAGGGGTTGTCGCATTAAGTGACTTGAGCTCCTTAGAACTGCATACCTTAGAGCTGCGCGCAGAGCTCATCATAGACTGCCCGCATCAGCTCGTCGCTCTTCCTGCATTCCGCCACAAGGGAGATAACGGCGGCCTGGTCAGGCAGAACGATGGAGAGCTGACAGTATTTTCCGTCTGCCCGGAAGGAATTGTATTCTCCACGCCAGAACAGATAGCCATAGCGGGGGTCGGACTGGGGCTTTGCGCTTTCTTCTATCCATTCGGGTGAGAGCAGCTGCTTTCCGTTCCAACGGCCTTTGTTCAGGTAGAAGAGACCGAATTTATGCAGTTCCGACAGGGTAAGGAACAGTCCGCCTGCGCCGAAGGTATTGCCCATAGGGTCCGTCTCCCACATGGGACGCCTGATGCCCAGATGGGAGAAAAGTCTGGGAGTCAGATAGGACACCAGGTCACAGCCGGCCCGTCTCTGCACCAGGACACCGGCCAGGTACGGCCCCACATTGTTATAGACAAAACGACTGTCCGGGGCATAGACAAAGGGGATGGAAAGGGACAGCTTAACCCAGTTATCCTCTTCATAAAGAGGGCGCTGCGCCCCCATGAGAAAGGCGCTGTCCTGTCCAAGACACATGGTCAGCAGATCACGGACGGTGGCTTTCGCCAGATTTTCGCCGACGGTTTCCGGAATCTCCCGGGGAAAAACGTCGGTAAGCTTTTCATTCAGGGAGAGGAGTCCTTCCTGAATGGCGAACCCCACCGCACAGGAGGTAAAGCTTTTGGCGGCGGAGTATACATTGCGGCGGCATTCATCTTCGCTGTGCCACTGAGCGATCAGCTCGTCGTTCTGCGTGATTTTGACGCCGAGAACGCCCAGAGGCGCGGCTTTGTTTACAAATTTTGTGATGTCCATCTCTTTTTCCTTTCTGTTGTGCTGTTTCGGTAACAACCTGACCAGAAGCCTCTTTTCGGTAAGGTGTCCCTGAAACAATTCCTTATGATGTAGAAGCAGAGGCGACTTCTACCGCTTTTCCGCTGAATGCAACTCCATATTTGAAAATGGTTTGGATTCCATGAGAACGCAGTTCGGTGTCATACTGTCTGTCTTCAATTTGCCGCAGGGCAGTTTGCGCCAGCTCCTTCAGCTTTGCCGTAGAACATTTTCTATCTGCCTTCAGTTCAATCAATATCCCCGGCAACGTATCTGCTTTAGGCCACAGACAAATGTCATAGCGTCCTTCGCCGGATTCGTGGTTGGAAGTGACAACATATTGTTCCATAGCGGCACAGAGACCCAGGAGGAGCCCATTGTAAAAATTTTCTCCCACTGTATCAAAACAACTTGCCGATTGGAGCAATAATTTTCTCAGGTTCTGCTGAAGTGCCGGTGC
Source organism: Lachnospiraceae bacterium (assembly GCA_022797995.1). GTDB lineage: Bacteria > Bacillota > Clostridia > Lachnospirales > Lachnospiraceae > Acetatifactor. The sequence continues at coordinate 5,402 of JAAWLQ010000134.1, read as the reverse complement.
GTTGTTGGAATAAATTGCCAGCTGAAGTGCGGATGCAGTGGGCTGGGGAATCATGGCTTCCAACTTCTCCAGAATTTCGCTGCGATATACGCCTGCAATTTCCTTATTGGGAATTGTCACTGTGTAAAAGTCGCTGCTGCCAATCAGCATGCGTTCTCCCACTGGCTTCAGGTAACCTGCCATAAGCAGAAAGCTGTAAATGGCGGCGGGATTGTTGTGTATCTGCGGGTAGATGACATTGCTGTCAATTTTGGTCTGGATTGTGTCACCGAGAAGCAGTCTTCTCAGAGTCTCTGTAATTTCTTCATCTGAAAGCATCAGCATTTCATGAATGATATCATTGCTGCCGGTAGATTGCCAGAAAGCCTTTGGCTGACATTCATTTCCAAAGTAGCAGATGACTGACCAGGGATTGAATATTTCGAACCGGCCGAACTGGTAGCCATCGTACCAGTCGCAAATTTCGTCATATTTATCGCCAGCCTGATAATAAGCTGCCATTTCCCGAACTTCATCGGGCGTAAATCCAAAATATTCACTGTACCGATTATCCAGAAGAGAATTAATTTTCAGATTGTTGAGACCGCTGAAAATACTTTCCCTTGCCACTCGCAGGATACCGGTCAGAAAGCCGAAGGCCAGATGGGGATTATCCTTCAGACCGCCGGAGAACAGATTGCGCATAAAGCCTGTCACTCTGTCGTAAAATCCGCGGATATGTCCCTGCTGAATGGGAGTATCGTATTCGTCTATGATAATCATGGGGGGCATTTCATAGTGCTCATCCAACATTTGCGAAAGAGACTGCAAAGCCATCATGACATCATTTTCGTTGACATCGCCTGCTAAAAAGTCAGTCAGATATTTTTTCTCATAGACGCTTATTCGTGTGCTTTCCATCAATTCAGGATGTCGTTTGAATTCATTTTGCAGGAGCTTGAAAATCAGATCATAGGTTTCCGCCCAGGTTTCACATTTGACGTCCTTCAGCGAAATAAAAATAACCGGATATTTTCCCTGGTAATCCCGGTATTTTTTCCCACAGGACCAGATTTTTCTGTTTTGAAAATATACGGAGGTATCTTCCTGTGTTTTCTCGAAAAAAACCCGGAGCATATCCATATTCAGAGTCTTCCCAAAACGACGGGGACGGGTGAACAGAGACACCTTTGCCCGCTCGTCCAGAAGATCTCTGATGAGCAGTGTTTTGTCCACATAATAGTATTCTGTGGAAGCAGCGCGATAGTCTGAAACCCCGATAGGGAGAGGAAGCCTGTCAGTCTCTTTTGTGATAGCCATCTTATCCATGCCAATTCCCCCTTTACAGTGTTTATAGGCATAGTATATCTGTAATCCCGGGTAAAGTCAATGAAACGGAAACGCAAAATTTTGACTGGTTGATGGGTATGGAGGTTGTCGCTCTTGCTAATTTCAGATATTTAAGATATGATGGAAAAAGGCAGCAGTGCAGGACAATTGTTTTGTCAATGGGGGACGGGAAGAGATGTATTCACTGGTAATAGCAGAGGACGAATTTACCACGCGGCGCGCGCTGGTGAACATGGTGAGGTGGAATGAGCTGGGCTTTCGGGTGGACGGAGAGTTCCCGGACGGGGGAGAGCTTCTGGATTACCTGAAAAGCAATGTGCCGGATGTGATTCTGACAGATATCAGAATGACTAAAGTGAGCGGACTGGAAATTGCCCGTCTGGTGTCGGAACAGAAGCTGCCGATTCAGATTGTGTTTTTGTCCGGGCATAAGGAATTTTCCTATGCCCAGGAGGCCGTGGAATATCATGTGGCCCATTATTTGTTGAAGCCTGTGGACCTTTCCAGACTGCGGGAGGTTTTCCGCAATATCAGAGAGAAACTGGATGAACAGAGTGCGCAGGAAGACGCGTTGCAGAATCGAAGAGATCATTATAGCAGGCTGGTGAACTATGAAAAGCAGCAGTTTGTGACGGATGCCTATTTCGGCGCGCTGCACAATCCGCAGCAAATGGCGGAGAGACTGCGTCTGCTTTGTGTACAGAACGGCGGTGGCGGACAGATACGGCAGTTCCTGGTGAAAATCATATTGCAGAATGATACGAGGTACAGAGAGTTCCTTGACAGTTACGGCCGGCAGGAACTACAGGAGCAGATTACTCATATCCTGGAATGCTTTGACAGAAGGCTGGAGTATTATCCGATTACCTGGAGTGGTATCGGGCAGGAAGGGCTGGCGGTGCTGGGTGTTTTCTGGGAGAAAGAAGCATGTACTCAGGAAGCTTATCATCCGGAGGAGCTGGAGAAAGCAATTTACAATCTCATGGCCGTTCAGGCAGATGTTGTGCTTTTTGAGAAGCTGGATTCGCCTGAACAGCTGGCGTACTGGGCGGAAAATGTGGGGAAAAATGAGCCTGCAAACCAGCTGATTCAGGATAAGGATTATTTACAGTTGTTACGGGATCAGAAGAAACTGCTGTATTCCTATCTGTGCCAGAAAAATGCGGAACAGGGCATGGAGCTGACGAATACCATGCTGAATCATTATCTGCGCGGAGGAATCCCATTTGCCCAGAGACAATGCATCCACACGATTACCAGACTGTTGGACCAGGTGGCGGAGCAGGATCTGGCGGAATGGAATCGATTGTATGGGAAATGCATGAACCCTCTGCCTACACTGCAGGTGGAAGGGCTGAGAAGCTGGATGGAGAACTGTGTCCGACTGCTGTATGATTATCTGGGGGGGCAGACAGAGGCCCAAAATGATACCAGTATCGAGAAAGTGATGGAATATATCGGGTTGCATTACAGAGAAGACATTACTCTCAATACCGTGGCGGAAGCGGTATTCCTGAATCCGGTCTATATCAGTCGGCTGATTAAGGAGCAGACAGGGAGAAACTATACGGACCTGGTCATGGAGATGCGTGTGGAACAGGCGGTGGAGCTTCTGGAGCATTCGGATCTGTATGTCTATGAAATTGCGGAAAAAGTGGGATATAACAATTTGAAGTACTTTTATAAAGTGTTCCGGAAGGTGACAGGGAAATCACCGGGTGATTACAGAATTCAGTAAAAAAGCGGAAGCGCCTTATGTCGCTTCCGCTGAAATCAGACTCTTATGTAATCACCACAATTCCGTCAGGGTATTTTCTGACTATACCGGACTTGACGGCGTCCTCCGCTCCTGCTTTTGCCTGGACTGCATTCCGAAAGGCCTCCCCGGGCTTTTGCCTGGGCACATTTACGTTCGGAAGCCCATCCGCCGCGCTTCTTATTTTCGCTTCCCGGGCTTTCAACTGTGCTTTCTTATCCTCCACATCTTCCCCGCGCATTTCGTCCTGGCGGATCTCTCCCTTCAGAATGGCAATACCGCCTTCTACTCTGGCAATGACTGCTTCCTGACGTTCTGTCTGCTCTCTGAAAATGTCTCCGGCAACAACAGACTGCATTTTATCCTGGGGAATGCCAGAATTCTTCTGTTCTTCATTTCTGTCGTCCTCGATGCTGTACCTGGAGTCTTTGATATCATTTCTTTTTTCATCTGCGCTCTTTGGATCCGTGGCTTCCGCATTCGAGTTTTTTTCCGAAATTTTTCCAGCCTCGCTGTCTGGCGCCACTTTTTCCGCGCCTGTTTCTTCGGGCCGGCCCTTTTGCATATCTTTACCCGGGGCGGTCAGATCTTCTAAACGTTCTTCTTTTTTCCGTTCCCTGCTGACTTCAGCCTGACGCTGCCTTAAGCGCGTGTTAAGACTGTTTAATTCCTGTTGAAGCTCCTGTTTCTTTTTGGAACGCTCTGCCTCGGACATTTCCTGCTTTGTGGAAAGCCCCTGCTTCTGCCGTTGTACTTCGGAAATCTCATTCTGGATATTTTTACTGACGACATCCACCGGCTGGGACGCTGTTTTCTGCCCGGATGCCGCACTCTGTCTCTCACTGCTTTGCATGGCAGCCGCCTGCTGCTCTGCTATTCTGTTCTGCATGAATGTCGTATTGTCTGGCGTTCTCGTGATACTGATTCCCATATTTTCACCCCTCATTCTGCTGAAAAATATGCTTACGGCTTTGTGGATTCTTCCTGTATATACTACATAACGCCAGAATTACCATACTGCACTGGCTAAATGTATATGGCTGGCGTTATGTAGTCCGGTCACTCGGAAATTTTAACTGTTAAGCAGTATAAGTTATATTATACGCTTTTCAGGCTAAATTGCAATCTGTTCCTGAATCCCAAATTCCTGAAACAGCTGATTACGATAATCCGTATCCTCAGAAGCACGTCGCAGATCTTCTATCCGATTCTGGGAAAGCAGAATATTGTTTAAGGTCAATATGCGGGTCTGTCCCTGCTCCATTCCCTGCTCTATTCCTTGCTCCACTCCCTGCTCCATACCTACACGTAATAATCTCTCAGATTCTGTTTCTATCACTGTTCCACCCATAATCTGCACCAGCCTTTCTTCATTTTTATTCCCGTCTGCAATGTGCGTTATGATTGTATTTACAAATCCACGGAGATCCAGCAGCTCATAATCCGACAATTCCCCTGTTTCGTGTAACCGGAGCATTTCCAGCTTGAAGTATTCCAGATCTGTCTCCACATGTTGGACACTGCCCTCCGAGGCGATTTCCTTTTCATATCTGGCAATATAAAAAGGTATGTATGCAAACAGCCGCTTTTCTATGATTTCTTCTTTTGTAATTTCCGCCAGAATGATATTATTCGACTCATAATCTACTGTCTGTCCATTTGGAAACACAAAAGAAATTGTGGTTTTCCGCGGTGTCCCGGCTGTCTGTTTGACATAAATGACAAGAAATCTGGGCATGGGAATGACTGCATGGCCAATGTCCCAGACCGCAAGCTGTATGGCGGCAAGAAATGCATACTCCGAGATCCGGATTGCCATGGAATTATCATTATAGCTCTGACATTCCAGAAGGTATGTTACTCCTTCTATTTGGATCAGAAAATCGGAAATCAATTCCCTGATATCCCTGTTCCCTGTGACAGCCTCTCCCTCTGTAAAATATCCCTCCGAAGGAAGCACATCCACTATGGCATCCGGCGGGTAACTTTTTCCGAAAGCATCGTTGATCACCGAGATAAACAGCCTTTTATGCTTCATCTTCAGGGTTTTAAATACATCATCGTAATCTTTTGTCCCTTTGGACATATTATCCCTATCCTTTCCGGCCTTAACTACCGGCCATTTTCAGTTTTTCTTCGTGAAACATGGCTGATACGCCGGAACCGGACGGGCCGGTCATGCCCTGAGCAGGACGTTGAATTCCACTTAGATTTTGTTTAAAATAATTGTACACTGCCAGAGATATGCTGTCAATATGATTTTATAAACCAGACGATTATTAAGTTTTGTCAGTTTTTTCAGATGGAGCGCAGGGAG
>JAAWLQ010000133.1 GCA_022797995.1 Lachnospiraceae bacterium | reverse complement strand
CTGAATCAGCTGGTCTCCCAGACAGTCACCAGCGCTGTGAATGAGGTGGGAAAGCATGTCACCATCAATATCAATACCGACAGCATGCAATGGAAGAACGGGGCTTCCGCCGGGAATTCTTCCGAAGCCCAGGCTCCTCCCCCTAACATTCCGGTATGGCAGCAGAGGGCCCAGGAAAGAGAGCGCCAGAAACAGCTGAATCTTCAACAAAATATGCAGCAGCAGACACAGCTCAGAAAGATTCATTCCCCCCTGATCAAAATCAAAAGGGTGGGAAGTGTGTCGAATGTCCTTTATCAGGTGTTCGGTGGAATAGGACTGGGGATCACTGGCCTGGTCACTTTGATGCGGTTCTTTGCACTTCTGGGCGGGGATACCACCATGGGCGGCTGGATTGCCAACCTGCTTTTCCTGCTGGGGTTCTACGGCATGGTTCGGTTCGGCATCGGGCAGCGCAGACGCCTTCGGCGGGCGGAGCGCTATCTTCAGCTCTGTGATTACAGAGTGTACGGTGAAATCGAAAAGCTGGCTTTGGGAACGGGAAAAAGCAAAGCGTATGTCATAAAGGATCTGGAGAAAATGCTGGCTCTGGGCATTTTCCCCGAGGGGCATCTGGACGAACAGAAGACCTGTTTTATGTTAAACGATGTGGTATACAGACAATACCTGGAAGCGGAGAATGGCCGCAGAATCAGGGAGACAGAAAGTCGGAAAGCTCTGGAAATGAACAATGCCGCCCAGGAATCTCCTGTTCAGACTTCCCCACAGGTGTCCGGCGAACAGGAGTCCGAGCTGCAGACGATGATATCCGAAGGAATGGAATATATCCGCAAGCTGCGGGATCTGAATGACAGAATTCCCGGGGAAGTGATTTCCGCCAAGCTGTTCTGTCTGGAAAATCTGTTAAAAGATATCTTCGACAGCGTCAGAGAACATGCGGACCAGATGCATCGCATGCATAAGCTGATGAATTATTATCTGCCCACCACTCTGAAGCTGGTTGAGGCTTATGAAGAATTTGACAGAGTAAGTTCTCCGGGAGAGGAAATTCTGAAGGCCAAAGCGGAGATTGAGAATACGCTGGATACCATCAATCAGGCATTCCGTGAGCTTCTGAACACATTGTTCCAGGCTGCGGTATTTGATGCCACCACAGATGCTCAGGTTCTGAAAACCATGCTGGCGAAAGAGGGGCTTACCAGAGAACCGGAGTTCGCCGCCCTGGGCAGAGAGACCTGATATCCAGATATATCATAAATTAAAATGGAGGAAAACAAAATGAGCGATAATTTAGACGAAATGTTGAAGGAAGCACCTTCTCTCACTTTTGAACCCTTTCCGACGGCAGAACCTTCCGCACCGGAAATGCCCGTGGTAAAGGAAGCGGAGCCAAAGGTACCGGAAGTGGTACTGACCCCTGAAGAGCAGAAAATGGTAAATGATTTTGCCGCCCAGATTGATATTACCAACACCCAGCTGGTAATGCAGTACGGGGCGGGCAGTCAGAAGAAAATTGCCGATTTTTCCGAGAATGCCCTGAACAATGTGCGGACAAAAGACATGGGAGAAATCGGCCAGATGCTGGCAGGTGTGGTCTCGGAGCTGAAAGATTTTAACGAGGAAGAGGAAAAAGGCTTCCTGGGATTCTTCAAGAAAAGTACCAATAAGCTGGACAACCTGAAAATCAAATATGATAAGGCGGAAAGCAATATCAACCGAATCTGCAAGGTAATGGAGGATCATCAGATTACTTTGCTCAAGGACGCCGCCATGCTGGATAAAATGTATGAGCTGAATCTGAATTATTTCAAAGAATTGTCCATGTATATTCTGGCCGGCAAGCAGAAGCTGGAGCAGGCAAGAACCGTGGAACTTCCCAAGCTCCTGGCCAAAGCGGAACAGAGCGGTCTTCCGGAGGATACCCAGGCTGCCAACGATTATGCGTCCATGTGCGAGCGTTTTGAGAAGAAAATCTATGATCTGGAACTGACCAGAACCATCTCCATGCAGATGGCTCCCCAGATCCGCCTGATACAGAGCAATGATACCGCCATGTCGGAGAAGATACAATCCACTCTGGTCAATACCATCCCCCTGTGGAAGAGCCAGATGGTGATCGCCATCGGTCTGAACCATTCTACCGAGGCGGCAAGGGCTCAAAAAGAAGTCACCGACATGACGAACTCTCTGTTGAAGAAGAATGCCGAAACCCTCAAGATCGCCACCATTGAGACGGCGAAGGAAAGTGAACGCGGCATCGTAGATATCGAAACGTTGACCGCCACCAACAAGACATTGATCAGCACCCTGGACGAGGTTCTGAAGATTCAGGAGGACGGACGCGCCAAACGGAAAAGCGCGGAACAGGAGCTGGTCCGCATCGAAGATGAAATGCGCCAGAAGCTGCTGACCGTGAGCCGTGCTTCCGGAAGTGCACGCTGAGAAATTTATCAGGAACAATAGAATCCACGCTTTGCAAGGCTTCTATTGTCATGAATTATTGTAAACCGCCCGGGCTTTCCGGGCGGTTTGCCGTTCTTTTCGTTCACCCCATGGTAGGGAAAATCTCTTTCACCACATCAAAGGCTTCCTTCGGACGCCTATATTCATCCACTACTCCCTTATTGTTGTGGGATCTGGGTCGTGAGCCGAAATATTCTATTTCCTCTGTAATCCTGCAATCCGCAAACTGCCAGACAAAGACCCCTGTAAGCCTCCCGTCCTCCCGGAACAGCTCCAGATTCTCCCGGATCACATCCGCCTGTCTCTCCTCACTCCACTTGCAGCGCCCTCTGTCCCGGTACCCATACATGGCCGCCGCGCCGAATTCGCTGACAATCACAGGCTTTCCCGCACCTCCTGCCTGAGCAATCCAATCCAGCTGCTGATCAAAGCGTTCCTTCATTGGCTCATTCACATACCAGCCCAGATACAGATTGAAGGACACAATATCCGGCAGGTCCAGACAGATATCCGTGAAATGTCTGCAGGTAGCCGAAGTGGTGGGACGGGAAGTATCCAGACTCTTGATCTGTTCATACTGCTTCTGGTACATCTTCCTGCCCTCCGGGACCTCGCTGACGCATTCATTCAGGATACCCCAGATGACAATGGAGGGATGATTGTAATGCTGTGCAATCATCTCCGCAATACAGTCCTCACACTGCTTCTCGAAATTGGGATTCTGCATTTGCTTCAAACTGAGTCCTCTGGCATGATTCTCCTCCCACACCAGCATTCCCCGTTCGTCACACAGATCCAGGAATCTCTCGTCATTGGGATAATGGCAGGTTCTCACGGCATTGGCGCCCGCCTCCTGCATCAGGTCCATATCCTGCGCCATCACCGGAAGCGGAATGGCACAGCCCAATGTCCCATAATCTTCATGGCGGTTAAAGCCTTTTAGGAATACCGGCTTCCCATTCAGTAACAGCCTGCCGCCGTTCATGCCGATTTCCCGGAAACCCACTCTCTCAATGTAGTCATCCACAATCTGTTCCTTCTCCCAGAGCTCCGCATTCAAAAAGTAAAGTCTGGGTGTCCGGGGATTCCATTCTTCCACATTCTCACAGGCAGCCTCACAGGAAACCCGGCTGATACTCTCAGCTCCCACCTGGACCGCCTCTGTCACTTGGGTGTCTGCCAGCGTCATTTTCAGCTCCAACGCCAGGTCCTTCCTGCTCAAATTCTCTATTTCCGCTTCTATCCGGCCTCTCCACCCTTCCGCTGCTCTGATGGGAGTAAAGTGTACTTTTCTGATATACACATCTGCCAGCAATTCCATGGATACAGGCCGGGTAATGCCGCCGTAAGTGTAATAATCATTGGGAACATGCAGCGCGGAGGCCTCGCTGAACGAATTGTCCACGCAGACCCGGATCTCATGCTCTCCCGGCTCCACATCCGCAACAATCCCGTCAAATCCCGTAAATGCATTATAGTGATGCACCAGAAACTTTCCGTCAAAATACACGTCCGCCGTATGACTGACCCCTTTAAATTCAAGACGGATGTTGCCCTTCCTCCTGACAAAGACTTTTTTGTAATAAGTACCCTTTCCTCTGTAGGTGATAAGATCCGGATGCTGCTCCAGGCATCCTGGTACCGGAATCGTATACTGTCTTCCATCCTCTCTCACATAATTCCACATCCCATCCAATTCCCTTTGTTCCCGCACTCTGTGCTGTTCAAATAATCGAATCATGCTTCTGCTTCCCCGCTTTCCCGAAATTTTTTCTATCTGCAAGTTGCCGCCGGCTTTCCGCCGCCTTATAGCTATCCTATGCTTTTTTCCGGAATCATTCAATGTCGTAAGGTATGAATTCATGTTATAAAGTATTGTATTTTTAAACATTTTCTGCTATGCTGAATTCGTCACTGTCCACCAGACAATGCGGCTCATTCCTGTATAAACTATAAAAGATGGCGCCATGAGCTTAGAATAGGGGAACTGGGCGGCCTGCCGCGGAACTATAATCAGTCGCAAAGCGCTGCATGCCCGGGAGAATTTACAGATGCTCTCTTTGCAGCTGGAAATTACTCCCCTTAGGGGGCATGACGGAACTAGAATAGGAGACTGTATTTATGGAGCACACTCTTTCCCGCCTTTCACTCCAGATAAAATTCTGCCACTACTGCCGTCACAATGTGGACTGGAGGGAGACCAAGACAAAAACTGACTATACCATATGGAATATCCATAAGGGTTCTCTTGTGATACAAATCGGTGAAAGGGAGCTGACCGCCTCGGAGGGGGATGTCCTCTTTTTTCATCCGGGTGACAGCTATACCGCATTCAGCAGGGGTGAGTGCTGCCACTTCCTGGTCACTTTTTTCACCTTCGACACAGGAAATTCTCTGGACCTGTTCCAACAATGCAATTCTGCAGGAGTCTACTCCAATGCCGACTTTCGGAACGCCTCTCACACCCTGTGCCGGTCCTTCCTGGACATCTGTGGAAATACATCTGATATTTCCCTGGACATGTACGCCTGTTTTCTCTCCTTTCTGACACGTTTTCTTCCCTGCCTGGGTACACAACGTTGCTTTCATGATACTTCCCGTACGGCTCCTGTTCTGAAAATACATCAATTACTCTCCTACCTGGAGGAAAATGTGGAAAAAAATATTCCCATAAAGGAAATGGCCTCCTTTATGGGAATGAGCGAAAAGTATTTTATTCAGTTTTTCCATTCACAGACAGGTTACAGCCCAAAGCAATACAGAATTCACCAGAGGATGAATCACTCTGTAAAGCTTCTGGCTGACCCGGCCAACACGCTGGCTCACATTGCAATGCGGCTGCATTTTTCCGACCAATATGCCTTCTCCAAAGCGTTTAAGAACTATTATGGAGAATCTCCGGGGGCCTTCCGGAAGCAGTATGTCAATGATCATCTTCCCCCGCTCTTATAGGGACACCAAAATGACTTATGATAGATCAGACAGGACATTGAGCTGTCACAGCAGCAAACTTCCCGTTGCTGGCCTGCGCATAATAAAAACCTCAAAAACTCAAAGTTTTCAAGGTTTTACAATAGGCGCAGACCGGATTTGAACCGGTGAATCAGGGTGTTGCAGACCCACGCCTTACCGCTTGGCTACTGCGCCTTATTCTATATTCCATTATATGTTCTGCTTTTGCAAAAATGACTCCGACGGGAATCGAACCCGTGTTACCGCCGTGAAAGGGCGATGTCTTAACCGCTTGACCACGGAGCCGCGTTGTTTTTCGCCATTCCGGCTTGTTTCTGCTATTTGGGAATTACCAGTAAACTGATAACCTAACGAATGATATGTTACCATAATTTATCTCATTTGGCAAGAGGAAATTTCATATTTTCTTCGCTTTTTCACTGCTTTTTTGCCACTTTCTTTACTTGCCCTCTGCCTGCCTCTTCCATCTGCACTTTGGCTTTACTTTCCCCCTTTTCAGAGGGGGAAAGTATTTTTCTCCAGACTGCGCTTTCAGGCTCTCCCTTCCTTTATCCGAGCATTTCCGCGATTGCCCTGCCAAACACCTTCGCCATGCATGCAAAGCCCAGGTCATTGGGGTGCACTCCGTCCACAGTGCAGCTGTCAGCCATCATGTCCAGCCTGCCTGCCTCGTCGAACATTGTCATCCCATCCACAAACCGTATCTTCCTGTCCCCCCTTTTCAGGGCATTTTCATAGGTTTTCAAAATGACGGCACGGCGGTTCAGCGTAATTTCTCTCTCCTCCCCCAGCTTCAATGCCCTGCTGGCCAAAATCACCGGCAAATCCGGATTTTTTTCCCTGATTGTGAGAAAAAAAGCTTCGTGTGTCTGTTCCAGATATTCCGCACTGGGCGCATTGTAATCATAATCACAGAAAAACAGGCTCATCGGCTGCTCTGCAATGTATTCTGCTATCGGCTGCTCCCCCTTTCCATTCCCGGAAAATCCCAGGTTCACATGGTCGATATTCAATCTGGCAGTGATAAGATTGGTATAGCAATTCCCGGGCCGGGAAGCACAGCCCCCCTGGGTGATGGAAGAACCGTAATAAAGTATGGGCGGTTTGTCCTGATAGCATCCTCCCTCTTCCAAAGAGGCTCCCGGCTCTACTCCCACAAACAGATCCCGTACCCTGTCATATAAGGGAAAATGAATCGTCAGATCCCGCATCCTGTGGCCTTCCAGCCGAACCATGGATTCATATTGCCCCTCCCGGTCTATCGGCGGCGCAAAAGAACCCAGAAAGCAAAACACTCCCTCCACCGTCTCATAAAGGTCAAATCCGGAACTGCCCAGAAAAGACATCTGGGGCATCAGCTCCTTCCCCGGCATCACCGCCCGAATGGCAATGTAATCTGAATTTGTCCGAAAACGGACCCTTCCTCCCGCAGTACACGAATGCAGATTCTTTACCCCTTCGCTGACCTGTTCCGCAACCTGAAGGGGCAGCCGCCGAAATGGCTCACCTGCATTGCCGGCAAGCAGCCCGTAAATTCGGAAAGGTTTCTGCCTTACATTGAAAAAATGAACTGTTGTATCCCCTATCGTTCCTGTCACTGCCAGATTTTGATCAATCTCATCGATACCGCGCATCTTCCTGTCTCCCACTTTCATTTGCTTTTCGTACTCTCCCCACATGTTGCAGCTATACTGCGACTTAAACAATAGAATCCACGCTTCGCAAGAATTCTATTGTCATGAATCAGGATGTTTTAGAATTTCTCACACCACAAAAACATTTCCTCTATCCGGTACAACTCGCTGGGCTTATTTTTCTCCAGCCATTTCTGTCGATATTTACCAAGCCATTCTTCCGTATTGCTCACCCGCTCTGTCTCATATCCGGCCAGTTTCGCGGACACCTCCGCCAGGACGCAGATGCCCTCCGCGGCCAGAAGCAGTTCCTGACGATATTCGTCCTTCTCCCAGTTTTCGCCGGAAAGTTCCCCGGAAATCCTCAGATATTCTTTCTGAATAACCCCCACTTCCTCCTCGGAGAGAAATTCCATACCCTCTCCCCCGTTATAACGATGCAGAAAATAGTTCGTACACACCTGCCGCCAGCTAATGTGCTCCTGTAAAGCGCTGACAGCCTTCAGCGCCCGGACGCCGTCCTCCGCCCCGTACAAAAGGCTGTTGACCGCTCCATAATAAGCCTCGTTCAGCTCCGTATCCACTGTCCAGGATTTTGCCGCCCCCAGCACCATGCCGTACATCCCCAGCTCCAGGCTGCAGGGATTTCCCCAGTCTCCCCAGTTGGTATTCAACACTCCCAGTGCGCCGTATTGATACCCGCTCTCAATCATCTGAGTGATATTCACCTCGGCATTTTCCACATGTTCACAGAATCGATTCCAGGTGCTGGTTCCGGGACAGACCACCTGCTTCTTCCCTGACCGGGAAAACTGCTCTACCTTCTCCCGTATCCCTTCCGCATTGTCACTATAATCCCAGTTCAGGAACAAAGTATCATCCGGCAGTTCCGCTATTGTCTCCGGATGTTGTGAGACAATATCCGCCCACATCATGACTTTTTTCCCTTTTTCCCGCACATGATCAATAATTTTCTTCACGAAATCCGCATAAAGCCGTCCCACATCGTACCCTTTTTCCTCATAACATTTCAGATCAAAGGTCTCGTCACAGCAAATATTAAAATATTCACTGCCAAAGCAGGGCGCATACTGGTCGATCAGACTCCTGATCACCTCAAGGCTTTCCGGGTTCAGCGGATCAATGGTGTGGTGGTGCATTCTGGCATCCCAGAAATTCGGAAGCAGCTCCTCTCCCTGAAACACTCTCAGATGCCTGTACTGTTCCTGTTCCAGCAGATCATGCAGGTGCCCGAATGTGGACAGAGAAGGAACAAAGTCAACAAAATTCTCCCGGCAGTACGCATCTATCTCCCGCATCTCATCCCCCGTCAGGCATCCGGCAGACTGCCATAAACCCTTCGTCTCCCGGAATTCAAACACATGCTCCACATACAGCTGCAAGGAGTTCATCTTGAAATAAACCATGGTGTCCACCAGCTTTTTGATAGTCTCCACCGTGGGAATCTTGCCTCTGGTCACATCGTGGTAGAAGCCGCGGTAGGCAAAATCCGGCCAGTCCCTGATCAGCAGACAGGGAACCTGCTCCTCCCGGAACAGCTGGCGAAGGGTCTGTATTGCATAAAAGGCCCCCGCAGGACTTTCCGCTGTAATTTTGATATGTTCCTCCCGGATGCTGAGTTCATATTTCTCTCCCGTGTCACCTGAAATGCAAAGTTCCAGTTTAATCCCTGCCGGGTCACAGGGCAGCCTCTTCAGCGCCGCTGCTAATCTTACATCAATCTCGTTTAAGTCGGGACAGATCAATTTCTTCGCCAGAAATCCGGCTCTGATTTCCATATGTTTTACTTTTGGCAGCAGATTCATTTTTCTTCTCCTTTGAGTTTTTTGAGTTTAGATTATTTTACTTTGGTTTAACTTGTACTATCCTGTTTTGTTTTACATTGATTTTCTTTTTGAAAGCCAACCTGTATTTAAAATATTGCCGTTCTATCTGAATTCAATCTCTGCCACCACACTATAATGTATAATGATCGCTGGCGGACATACCGTTTTCTTCGGATATCCCTCCTCCGCTGGTTGGACATCCATTTTTGCCGACAAATATAGAAAACATATCCATAGTTTTAATAAACGATTCTCAACTCTTTTGTAGTATAGCATATTTTCCCACAATAGTAAGCCTGTTTTTTACACCTTCCTCTAACTTTAGGAAGTGACTTGCCGTTCAAAATCTAATATTCTTCCTAATCCCATGGTTTCCGCAAAATTTGACAGCCATGTGAAAAAAGTCACATTTTGACACATTTTAGGATATTCAGAATATATTAGAGAAAAGAATATCTGAAAACATTTTATATAGCCTCGGGACAAGAATATATAGCAGACATCACGGTACGAAAACGGGACTTTACCAGGAGGAAATAAATG
>JAAWLQ010000132.1 GCA_022797995.1 Lachnospiraceae bacterium | reverse complement strand
GGGCGGCATACTGTTCCATGCCTTCAGCCAGGTTTCATTGACACATTCCTCACTGTCTTCTGGGTTGTGCAAAATGTTATAGGCAACAAAATGACAGTACTTTCCGTATTTTCTCGAGGTCTCCGAGATGGCACTTTCCGAGCGTGCCCAATATAAATCCAGAATCTGGTTATCGTCCATGGGATTCTCCTTTCCGCAGAGCAGGCAGGACTTGAGCCGCTCATTGCGATTCTAATATAATACACAGCAAAAAGCCTCTGCAGGTCACAGCTTTTCCTGATATTTATATAAAATTTCACAGCATGCTATAAGTCCATAATATCCCAGCGCAGACAGAATTTCCATTTCTTTAAAAATATTTGATTGTGAAACAGTGGAGCCAGGGGTATAATTAGAAAAAAGAACGTTTAGATTTCCTGTTTCATCCGCGACGGAGTATCAGATATGCACTGCATGAGCGATGACTATCTTGCGGATGAATTGATAGCAGAATATGAAGAGAAGCTTCGCCGCGCTGGGGCGGCGCCTCAGTCTTCTTCCTGAAACGCCGTACATTCCCTTTCCACCGGGTCCCCCGGCGCCGCTTTGCCGGTGAGTCTGCCGTACATCCAGCTGTAAATCCAGATGAGCAGGGGAATGACAAAGGTCCCTGCCAGGCAGGCGCGGAACCACTGGGCCGACGCGGAACTGTCCGCAATGGCGGTAATCAGCGTAATGACATAGAGAAGAATCAGGAAAACCACGCCAATGATGGCGACAATTTGCCGGGAAGACATTTTCTTTTTTTGATTTTGTTCAGTCTGTTTCATGGGAATCCTCGCTTTCTGCCTCTATCATTGCATATTTGGCGGTGGAAGTCAATAACTCTGATAAGCAACAAGCTGATTTCATTGTAGTTATTTCGTTCAGTTCCCATGGCATATTAAATTTTGGAGGAGTACAAATCCATGAAAGAATCGTTATATTTACATATTCCGACATACGAGGAGCTCTGGTATCGCCGGCAGTTTATGGAGGACCCGGCTACCATGAGCTATAACAGGGGCTATGATCTGGATTTTGACAGATATGACCCGGAGACGGGATGCATTGCCTTCCCAAAGGAAAAGTGGGCGGACTGGTATGCTTACTTTATAGGACAGGAGCCGGAGCGTTATTATGCCTATATCGTCCGGGAATCGGACGGTGCTTTCCTGGGAGAAGTGAATGTCCACAGGAGCCAGGACAAACCATGGTATGAGATGGGGATTCTTCTGGAGGCAAAGTACCGCGGAAAAGGGTATGCGGCGGAGGCGTTGGAACTGTTGCTGAAGCATGCCTTTGAGGATATGGGAGCGGAGGCGGTTCACAATTACTTTGAAGCGGAGCGGGAGGCCGCGGTCAGACTTCATCTGGCGGCAGGTTTTACCGTGTATCATCAGGAAAAGGGAGTCCTGAAACTGCTGATTTCCAGGGAGGAGTATTTCAGGCAAAGGCGGTCATGAGATTTTTGGGAACAGGGGGCCGTCAGGCCCCCCGTTATTCCAGGATCTTCTGTGCCAGACGGCAGTTTTCCTCCTCCAGTTCAAGGGCTTTTTTCAGCAAAATGATTTGTTCCTCCCGAAGCCTGGGTGTTGAGACACCGAAGGCCCTTACCGTGTTGTAGGAAATGGCACAGGCAGGGGACCGGGACAGTCTGTCTCTGAATCCGGAAATCATCCGGGAGATAGTCTCACAGTTTGCCATGATTTCTGCCAGATACGACTGCCCGGATTCGGGGAGCAGGGGCAGGCTTTCCCGAAGATAGGAGGCCGCCGCCTGTCTGGCGTCCCCAAGACAGCATAGCATATTATCATTGACGCTCAGCCGTCTCAGGACGGATTCTCTGTCGGTTTCAAGTTGGAAATCATCTTCTTTTGAAAGCCCTTTTATCCAGGCTTCATAGGCTTCTTTTCCCTGATAATATCCGCGGTTTTCCTCTGCGTGGAAGGAAGCAGTCAGGAGAGAAAGGGAGTTCCTCAGACTTTCCAGAGGAGCGGGCTTTTGCCTTTTTTCTTCAAAGTGAAGAAGGAGGAAGGGCCAGAAATCGCTGTAAAGATACCCTTCATTGTCCTCGAAGACAAGGCGTCTGTCTTCCGGATTCGGGCAGTTCTCCTGCTCCAGAATGTCAAAGGCTTCCCGGTCGAAATAAGTACGGCACAGGAAGCGCTCGCCGCCATCCGTATATCCTGTTATGATGCCCCATTCAGGCGCAACCCGCAGATTGATGGCCAGGACAGGTCTTCCTCTTTGAATGTCCTCCATAATGGAAAGTCGTTCTGCCTGACGCTCCTGTTTCTCCAGTCGATCTGCCATCCGGAAAGAACGTCCGATGGCGCGGGACAGCGGTGCCGCATAGTCGAAGGCCACAAGGGCATCCGTACAGCTGAAATCCCAGACCTGCGTAAAGCACGTCCGCCAGCAGGCACCGCTCATTCCCATAATCCGGGGATAGGTCCAGGGCTCACCCATATATTGAAGTGCCGTAGAAAGGGATCCGGCCCAGGGGCATTCCATTCCCGTTCCCCAGGACAGCCGGGGAATGTCTCTGAGGATACATTTTGCGTTTCCCCGAAGCCCCAGCCGTGTGCGATGATTTTCATAATAAAGCGTCTCATTTTCCGGACAGCTGACGGCGTGAATTCCGTCTCCATTGAGATAGATCAGCGTCAGATATTCTGTGTCGTGGCTGGCGGTATTGCTGGGAAAAGTTTCATGATTCACAGGAATCCGGTCCCAGTTGAAATATTTGTAATGCTCCATTTTCTGCATCACGGAAGAATACTCTCTGCCATTTCCATAATAAGCGCCGATGATCTGAAAGGCCTGTTCGCCGGCGACACCGCCGCTTTCCCTGTTCAAGGTCAGATTCTCATTCTGCAATGCGTAAGAAAAGAAAATTCCTCCGGGAGTCTGAAATTTCAGAAGTAAAAGCTTCAGACGATCGCTTTCCAGAGAAGCGCCCACGAACGGATCATTTACATAAATATTGAGGGAATTATCGCGCACCAGGTCGTTTACGAAATGTGTCACAGGGACAGAGGTGCATCCGTCCGTATAGACTGCTTCCAGGATGAAAAGCTCTCTGGGACACAGCAGACTGTCGATGCTACAATCCAGAGCCCGGGCCAGGGCGGGGAGGATGGCAGTCTCAGGCAGACAGTGGGCATTTTCCCATTTTGACACAGCCTGAGGACTGACATGCAGCTGTTCTGCAAGGGATTCTCCGGTATAGCCCCGCTCTTTGCGCAGAAATGCGATTTTCTTTCCGATTTTTTCAGGATCTATCATAGATAAGTACCTCCGATTTGTAGTTCAGTAAATGCACGAACAGTACCATTTTGTACAGTTACTGATATTTTTCAGCGCTGTAATTTTATTATAAAAAAAGTGGACCGGACTTACAATACATGTGAGGCTAAGAAAAAACAGGAAAAATCAACCTGGGGTTTAGCGGAGATTTAATAGAAAGAGTTTATAAGAAAGTATAAGAAAGAGATTAAAAGGAACAGGAAAATCGTGGAAATGAGACAGGAGATATGGTAAAATGTCCTTATGCATGGCAGGAAACGGCCGAATGGTCATCACTACTATGCATGATAAAATAGAAATATCAGATGCTGTTTTTGCAGTGAAGGGAGTAAGTTATGTCAGATAAACAGAGAGAACATGCAGCAAAGCTCTCAGAGGATAGAACAAAAAAGCTCAGACAAATGGCGGAAGCCGGGGATGCGGAGGCTCAGGACAGACTGGGAGACTGTTATAAACGTGGTTACGGCATTGAAAAGGACTGGACGAAGGCTGTGGAATGGTA
This sequence comes from Lachnospiraceae bacterium, assembly GCA_022797995.1. GTDB lineage: Bacteria > Bacillota > Clostridia > Lachnospirales > Lachnospiraceae > Acetatifactor. The sequence continues at coordinate 5,672 of JAAWLQ010000132.1, read as the reverse complement.
CAAAAAGTCCGCCGCCCAGGGGAACGCCGCCGCCCAGAGAAGTCTTGGTTACTGCTATGATTACGGGGAGGGGATAGAGCAGGACAAGGAAAAAGCCGTATACTGGTACGAGAAAGCCGCAAAGGGCGGCGACGTGGACGCCATCCGGAACCTTGGAAACTGTTATTATTTTGCCACAGGCGTGGAGCAGGATTTTGACAAGGCTGCCTATTGGTACCGGAAAGCCGCGGAAGAGGGACACCCGGACGCGGAGAACAGTCTGGGACTTTGCTATCAGTTGGGACGAGGTGTTCCTCAGGATTCCTTGAAGGCTGTGGAGTGGTACCGGAAAGCCGCCGACCACGGAGATGCCGTGGCGCTGTTTAACCTGGGGATTTGCTATTCCGACGGAAAGGGCGTGGAACAAAACGACGAGACAGCGGTGGAATATTTTCGGAAGGCGGCCATAGAGGGCTGGGCCAATGCCCAGTACAATCTGGGGGTGTGCTATGAGACCGGCCAGGGAATAGAACAGGATTATGAACAGGCCCTTTACTGGTACAAAGAGGCCGCCGCGCAGAAAAATGCTCTGGCACAAAATGCAATAGGAAACTGTTATGCAGAAGGCCGGGGCGTCCCAAAGGATGAGGCGAGAGCCGTGAAATGGTACAGGAAGGCTGCCGACCAGGGGGATGTGGATGCCCAGTACAATCTGGGCTTTCACTATGAAAACGGCCTGGGCGTGGAGCAGGATGACGGAAAAGCCGTGGAATGGTATAGAAGGGCCGCCGATCAGGGACATTGTGATGCCCAGTACAGCATGGGATTTGCCTGTGAACATGGCCGGGGCGTGAAACGGGATTTCGCCAAAGCTGCGGAATGGTACCGGAAAGCGGCAGATCAGGGAGATGCGGATTCCCAGTACAGTCTGGGCTGGTGCCATGAAATGGGCAAAGGACTGGAGCAGGATTACGCGCAGGCTGTGGAGTGGTACGGGAAGGCCGCGGAACAGGGGCAGAAGGACGCGCTGTATCATCTGAGCAAATGTTATGAGAAGGGACTTGGCGTGGAGCAGGACTATGATAAAATGGCAGAATGCATGGAAAAATCCGCACTCCAGGGGCATTCGGCGGCACAGTTCGGAATAGCCACTTACTATGAACGGGGCATGGGTGTGGAGCAGGATTATGCCAAAGCGGCGGAATGGTACGGTCAGGCGGCAGACCAGGGGGATGTGGACGCCCAGTATAATCTGGCTGTTCTCTATAAAAACGGTACGGGAGTAGAGCAGGATTTTGCTCAGGCCGCGGTGTGGTATGAGAAGGCCGCGGAGCAGGAGGATGCTCAGGCACAGTATATGCTGGGGCTTTTCTATGAACGCGGGGCCGGCGTGGAACAGGATAACGATAAAGCGGCAGAGTGGTATCGGAAATCTGCGGAGCAGGGAAACGCCGACGGACAGTACAATCTGGGCCGCTGCTACAGTGTGGGCATGGGAACAGAACAGGACTCGGAGCAGATGGCGGCATGGTATCTGAAGGCGGCGGAGAATGGTCATTCGGAAGCGCAGAATCTGATAGGGCGCTGCTATTTTAACGGAGAGGTGCTGGAAAAGGATGGCGGGAAGGCTGTGGAATGGTTTCTAAAATCCGCAAAACAGGGGAATACCCAGGCCCAGACCAACCTTGGACTTTGTTACGCCTATGGCCTGGGTGTGGAAAAGGATGAAGGACAGGCTGTCAAATGGTATACGAAGGCCGCAGAGGCGGGGGATATGGCCGCTCAGTACAACATGGGCGTCTTCTGTGAGATGGGTTTTGGCATGCGGAAGAGCGTGAATAAAGCAACGCAATGGTACAGGAAGGCCGCCGCTCAGGGCCATGAGAAAGCCGGGGCCGCGCTGATGCGCCTGGGTGATCTGTGAATCTGTGTCACAGGAAAATATAAGGAAACATAACATTTCGGTGCCGTTTTGCTTCGGCCCGGATTGAAAACAGGAAGACGAAGGGAGTGCGGAAAAATGTTTCATTTATTTGGGAAAAAAGAAGAATCTCCGGAGGTGCTGCTGGCAGAGTACAGCCGGAAGAGAGACTGGGCGGGCCTTGTGAAGGCCTATTACAGGATGGGTGTGGCGGCCATGGAGGCCGGAAAGGCCTGTGAGGCACAGCTGTGGCTGAGCAGGGCGGACACCATTTACAGTGCCGATGACTCAATCTACAAAAAAGTGGGCGAGAAGCTGATGGATGACTGCTCCGAGCGCATTGGGCAGCTGGAGGAATTATCCACGCTGTACAATGATTTGCCCGAGCAGATAGAAGGGATGGCGGCGAATCTGAACGATGTGAAAATCCGGATTTGGGGCCTGCTGTCGCTGGCCAGACTTGTGAAGCTGGGAGAGCGTCTGGCTGCTCTACCCGGATGTGAGGCGTTTGGAAAGCTGGGCTGGGCGGTGGATACGGTACTGAAGTCCTTTCAGGAACCGCTTTCGGAAGAAGAATTCGGGGAATTGCAGGATTTGTGCGGCGCGTTTTATGAGCTGGGTGACAGTCCGGCATTCTGGGGAGAGGGGAATGAGATTGACATTCCGGGCCGGGCACCTTTCCAGGTATTTGACTTAAATGGAATGATGGGAGTGCATCTGGAGATGGACGCCTATCTGGACAGCCATTTGAAAATGATAAGCGCGCTGGGACAGGGAGAGGAACCGGGTGCCCCGGAGACAGGAATCATCGTTGGCGCGTTGTTGCCGGATTATTATGTGCGGGCAGGCGCGGAAGTTCTGACGGAGGTCCCGGGAATAAAAGCTGAGATGGACCGGATCTGGAGTGATTATGAATTCATTGTGGGCTCCGATATTTCATGGGAACTTGTGAGCCGGAAGGTTGCGGAATATAAGGAGACAGAGGTTCCGGTATAAAAGAAAACAGAGGTCCCCTTATAAAATGCTTTCAGGAGTACAGGCTTTCGTGATTGGCGGAAATGGGGAAACCGGTTATACCTCCAGCTCATAAAGCGCCATGGACCTGCCGTTGGGATAATCCAGAATGTCGACGATTTTAAAGCCGGCTTTCAGATAGATTTTCCTGACGGCCTGTTCATCCAGGGCCGTATCCAGGCGAATATAACGAACGCCCCGCCTGCGGCATTCCGCTCTGAGAGCATCCACCACAAGCCCGGTCATACCCATTCCGGCGAAAGAGCGCCTCACGCAGAGCTTGTGCAGGTAAGCCGCTTCAAAGGCCGGTGCGTCCGGCCAGTACTCGGAATCTGTCCATTGCAGGAGAAAGGCGCAGGCCGTTTCTCCCTCTATGGTGCCGATGCAGAAATTTTCCGGGAGAGCATCTTCGCTCAGCAGTTCCTCCGGCGTCAGCCATTCATCCGGCCATACGCGGTAGCCCTTCCGGCGTCCCCAGAGGGCTACTTCTTTCATAACAGAGATTGCTTCCTGCATTTTGTTGAATTGAATTTCCAGCTTCATGTATTACTCCTTAGCGGTTTTTCGCTGCATTTGCCTATGAGCTTTTGTTGACAGAGCGTATAGGATCCCGTCATTGTAAATCAATGGATATTTCGTACGTATCCTCAATCAGAATATAGTCCGCATTATTTTTTTGAGCAAGCTCCAGAACTTTTGCATTTTCCTCCAGCACACGTTCCAGAGTACAATCCTCATCGCCTGAACGATCTTCTATGGCACTGGCATATTTTCTGATATCCTTAAAATGCGTCCGGATGTATCCCTCGTTCATAATAAGGCAATAGTACCTGATATCAGCCAGATAGTCTTCTGCAAAATCCTTTTCCCAGCCAAAGGGGATATAGCATCCTTCCACAATGAGATTCTGCCTGTTTTCTATGGCTGTCTTGATCATTTCACGGACAATGGGCCATAAATACTCTGTCAGATCACGGTCGTCGCTTACAGGAGTAAGCTCTGTATTCCCGCTGCGAATCAGGCCCATTTTCAAATGGTCTATGGATAAATACGGATATTTATATTCTTCCAGCAGCCTTTGCGCAAGAACGGTCTTGCCGGTGTGGGAAGCGCCTGTTATCAAAATAATCATGTCAAATCCTCTCTACTGTGCCTTAAGGTTCCATTCATGCCATGGCATTTTTTCTGATACGACAACTTCGCCGGAATTTGTCACCGCCCTACGAAGCAGGATAAAGGTATAGGCATCCTCCAATCCTTCCGCCAGAGGATATACTTCAGCTCCGCCGTTCAGATACTCTCTCATATCGAACATCATGGTGGCGATGGCATACTCATCCTGGGCCGTCTCCAGGGTCAGGAAAGGATTCCATCTGCTGCAGATCTCCCTCACCTCGGCGGTTTCCAACACCTGATATCTGGGGTTCAGGAAGGGAATGAGCTGCTCCTGTACCGGCAGGTGATCACTGCCCACATATCGCAGTATGGTATCATTCCACTCTCCATCCCGCCCGCGGACGTTTACATGTCTGGCCCGGATGAAAGTGCGGTATTGGACACAGTCGAAATCATAAAATGCCACTTTCCCGGATTCAAATTCTATGGTGACACAATCTCTGGGCTGATCCTTTACACTGCCGTCTGTAATAGGGCCATATCGGGAGTCAGTCTGGGTGACCGGGAAAGTGTAGCGCCGTCCCTGGAGCTTCATGGGTTCTATCCCCATATGCAGTACTCGACGGATTAAGCTGGCTCCATGATAGTCATGAGCCACCGAGAGTGTGACCGCGTCCGGCACGCCCAGCTTCCCCTGTTCCACCGCGCGGATTCCGGCAGCCATGATGGGATAGCGGTGGTACTGCTCTGCCACCTGAATGCGGGCGCCATGGTTTTGCTTTAACTCCCACAGTTCTTTTAACTCTTCCTCTGTTGTTCCCGCAGGCGTCTCCAGAAGAACCGGGAATCCCTTTTTGATCCATTCTTTTGCCACGGTACATACGGAGCCTGCGTTTACTGCCACCACCACGAAATCGGGAGCACATTTCTCACATGCCTCTATGGAAACCGTGGTGGGAATCTTCTGTTCCTCCGCCAGACGGGCCGCCTTCTCCTCTGTCCGGCACAACAGATACTTTAATTCAAAAAGCGCGGGATACCGCTTTGCTATCCTGGCAAAATACAGAGAACGATATCCGGAACCGACAATAATGAATGATAATGGGCGCATGTTTTTCCTCCTGAAAATAATACCTTCTGTTATCGGCTGCAATTACAGAGTGCTTTTCCATTGTGCAGATTTTAAATTCTGTACGTTGATAACTATATTGTATCAGGCCATTTGCGCAGTAGCAAGTTCTAATCATAAAACTTGTACACTGATTTTGTGGTGGTAATTCAGACAACTTCGCGTTTAATTCACAATGACCGGTGCCTCGTGCAAGGACCTTTATGGTCCTGAGGCCTATGGCAGGGTTCCTGCAATGACCAACCGGGAACCTACGCCTGAGACTAGGGTTCCTGCGATGACCAACCGGGGATCTACGCCTGAGACCAGAGTTCCTGCAATGCCTGACAGGGGGCCTGCCGCATGAGACCGAGGTTCCTGCAATGCCAACAGGGGTCAGTTGACTAAGCCCGGGATTCCCACAATGCCCGACAGGGGGCTTTCTTCTGACGCAAAAGGGACGGCGGAGGAGGGGAGGGAGGTTCTTTCCTCGGCGGGGGTAACGCGGCGATGAACTAACTGCCAACATTGACT
>JAAWLQ010000131.1 GCA_022797995.1 Lachnospiraceae bacterium | reverse complement strand
TGGAGCTGGAGCTGGGAGAAATCTGCCATGAGGGGCTTGAGTCGCTTACGATTATCTGTGGATGCCGAAGCAGAAAAAGCTGCCGCACCGAATGCAACAGCTTTAACCGACAAACATTTATACTTTTTATAAAAGGCATCGCTCTCACAGATTCGTGAGGACAAAAATGTCATAAATCGCCCGAATTGCAGTCTCAAAATCCTCGTTTGCCACACCGATAATGATATTCAGCTCGGAGGAGCCCTGATCGATCATCTTCACGTTGACATTGACATGGGCCAGAGCGGAGAAAATTCTTCCCGCCGTACCCCTGGTGGACTTCATGCCCCGTCCCACCACGGCAATCAGAGCGAGATCCGATTCTATCTCAATGGAATCCGGCTCCGCAAGCCTGTAGAGTGCGGCCGCCACTTTCTGCTCCTTGTGCAGGAACTCATCCTGATGCACAAATATGGTCATGGTATCGATGCCGGAGGGAACATGCTCAAAAGAAATACCGTTCTCCTCAAAAGCCTGCAACACCTTTCTGCCAAAGCCGATCTCGGAATTCATTTTATCCTTCTCGATGTTGATACAGCAGAAGCCTTTTTTGCCGGCAATTCCGGTAATGACATATTTGGACTTCTGACAGGTGCTGCCCACAATCCAGGTGCCGTCGTCCTCCGGCGCGTTGGTATTGCGGATATTGATGGGAATCCCCCTCTGCCGCACAGGGAAGATGGCATCCTCATGGAACACTTCCGCACCCATGTAAGAAAGCTCTCTCAGCTCTCTGTATGTAATCACGTCAATTCTCTTCGCATTATGGACGATATCGGGATCCACAATCAGAAATCCTGATACATCCGTCCAGTTCTCATATACATCCGCCTGTATCGCTTTGGCCACAATGGATCCTGTCACATCGGAGCCGCCTCTGGAAAAGGTCTTCACGGAGCCATCCGGACGGGACCCATAGAAACCGGGAATCACCGCATGTTCACAGCCCGCCAGTCTTGCCGAAAGAACTTTGTCTGTCTTATCCGCGTCAAAAGCGCCGTTCTCGTCAAACAGTATCACATCCGCCGCATCGATAAATTCATAGTTCAGATAGGCCGCCATAATAATGCCGTTCAGATATTCTCCTCTGGATGCGGCATAATCTCTGCCTGCTCTGTCCTTAAAATTCTTCTCAATGGTCTCAAATTCTTCGTCCAGATCTGCGGAAAGCTGCAATCCCGCAATAATCTCAAGATATCTCTCTTTAATGGCAGACAGAGCTTCTGAAAAATCCCGGCCGGCTTCTGCCAGATCATAGCAGGCATACAGCATATCAGTCACTTTTGTATCTTCTTTAAAGCGTTTCCCCGGCGCGGAAGGCACCACAAATTTTCTGTCCGCATCCGCGCGGATAATATCCCCCGCCTTTTTAAACTGCTCCGCACTTGCCAGCGAGCTTCCTCCGAATTTTACCACCTTAGACATCTTTTTCTCCACTCCTCATTGCCCTTTTTATTGTAATCTGGATTTTCCACGTAATAATTCAGACTTTCCTCCCCTAAATTCAAAATTGCATATTCTGTCTGAACATTACGAAAATTTCTATACTGCAAAAAGTTTATCGATCAGTCTGTATCCCTCAGCCACGAAAATGCCTGTGTTTCCGCATTCTTCTTCATTATAATTCCAATCATGTCTCTGCGGACCTGTACTGTCATAGAGCATATAGGGAACGCTGTCCGGGGTATGGGTCCTGACGCGGACAGGCGTCGGATGATCCGGCAGTACCAGCAGCCTGAAATCCTCTCCTGACTTCTCCATCTTCTCCACCAGCGGACCTATTACTTTCGTGTCGAGGTATTCGATAGACCGCACTTTTTTCTCCACATTTCCCTGATGTCCCATCTCGTCTGGAGCCTCCAGATGGATATAGGCAAAATCATAGCCTTCCCTTGTCAGCGCATTCACAGCCGCCTCTACTTTTCCGGCATAGTTGGTATTCAGGCCACCGTTGGCCCCTTCCACATAAGCCACACCCATGCCGGCGCCCACGGCTATTCCCTTCAGCAGATCCACGGCCGATACCATCATTCCCCTCTTCCCGGTTTTCTCCTGAAAGGAGGACAGCGCCGGCTTCGTTCCGGCTCCCCAGAACCAGCAGCAGTTGGCGGGATTCAGGCCGTTTTTCTTTCTCTCGATGTTCAGAGGGTGATTGACCAGAATTTGATAGCTTCTCTCCATCATCTCCCGGAGTTTCCTGTCTTTTGGCAGGTACTGTCCGATCTTCTGTCCCAGAATATCATGGGGAGCCGTCAGCTCCACCACTTCCCCCCCGCTCCAGATCAGACAATGGCGATAGCTGGTTCCCACATAGAACTGGTATGTCTCGTCCGCCAGCTGCTTTTCCACTTCCCGAAGCAGCACGGCACAGTCCTCCGTACTGATTTCAGAAGAACTGTGATCCAGAACCCGTTTCTCCTCAAAAGCCTCCTCTTCCTCGGAAAGTGTCACAATATTACAGCGAATGGCAATGTCCGTATCCTTCATTGGCACGCCGATGCTCAGAGCTTCCAGCGGAGAACGTCCGGAATAATACTTTTCAGGATCATACCCAAGCACGGCAAGATTTGCGGTGTCGGAACCCGGCTTCATTCCCCTCGGAATCGTCTGTACCATCCCCAGTTCGCTGAGTCTGCTGAGTCTGTCCATATTTGGAGTCTCTGCCCAGGCAAGGGGCGTTTTATCTCCCAACACGGCAATCGGCTCGTCCGCCATGCCGTCGCCCAGCACAACAATATATTTCATTTGTCTCTCCTTCTCATTTTCCGCCGTCTTTATTCCTTGATTCTATTAGCCTGATAATAGAATCTGACCTTGATTCTAATATATATTACAAAACATCGCCGTTCACAACTTCTCTCATAATTTTTCCAACTATTTCTGATAAGCATAGCAATTCAGTACTCTGTCCGAACTGTTACACTAACATGCTACAAAAGGCGAATTCTGTTCAAAACGGCGTCTCCCATCGATTTGCATTTTGCGTCGAAATCTTTTTCCTCCAGCTCCCGGGTGAAAAATCCGAACTCATTCTCCACGCCGGGCAGCGTGATGCTCTTCCCGCCCGCAAAGGTTTCCTCAACCGCTTTGCGGGTGTCGGCCTTCGCTCTCAGGAAAAATCTCCGCTTTGTATCTGTCACATCCGCAGCTTTCGCAGCTTCTCTGTCCCAGATACAGATGACATTCTTCCCCCGATGCTTCGCACAGTCTATCACATCTGCCACAACCGCGCTTGCCGTTGGCAGCTTGCCGGCGCCGCGCCCGTAAAATATCACGTCGCCCAGCATATTTCCCGTCACAAGCACCGCGTTAAACACATCGTTTACCGCAGCCAGCGGATGTTCTTCGGAAAGCAGAAAGGGTGCGACCATAGCCAGCACGCTTCCGTCCTCCTCCATCTTCCCTATGGCCAGCTGCTTGATCACCAGCCCCTCCATGCGGGCATACTCGAAATCTGCTCCGGTAATTCCGGTAATTCCCTCGGTATATATCTGTCCTGCATCCACATTCTTTCCCTTAATCAGAGAGGAAAGAATCGCCAGCTTGCGGCAGGCGTCATATCCTTCCACATCCGCCTCGGGATTCCGCTCCGCGTACCCCAGCTCCTGGGCCTGCTTCAAAGCCTGTCCGTAATCCGCGCCCTCGCCGGCCATCCTGGTCAGAATATAATTCGTGGTCCCGTTTAAAATAGCCGTAACCGACTCTATTTTCTCTGCCGTCAGCGCAGTGTTGACCGAGCGGATTATGGGTATTCCTCCGCCCACGCTGGCTTCAAACATATAATTACAATGCCGGGCAGCAGCAAGCTCCAGAAATTCCGCGCCGTGCTTCGCAACCAGTTCCTTGTTGGAAGTGCAGACACTTTTGCCCGCCTCCAGCAGCTGCCTGGTAAACTGATACGCGGCACCGGTACCTCCCATGACCTCACACACAATAGCGATCTCCGGATCATTCAATATTGTGTTAAAATCATGTATTATACGGTCTTCATAGGGGTCTCCGGGGAAATCTCTCAGGTCGAGAATATACCTGACCCGAACCTCCTCCCCGGCCTTTCTGCTCACTTCTTCATGGTTGTGGCCAATCACTTCCACAACGCCGCTTCCCACAACGCCGTATCCCAGCACTGCTATATTTATCATCGTAACTCTCCTCTTTTCACTTTCCTTAAGACAAAGGATATTTATCCGTCAGTGTCTGAACAATGGCACGGGCCTCGGGAATCTTCTCCTCGCCGCCCTTGATCACAAGGGCTATAGCCTCCGCAATCCTGTCCATATCCTCCGTATTCATTCCTCTGGAGGTAGCCGCAGGCGTACCCAGACGAATACCGCTTGTCACAAAAGGAGACTGCGGATCATTGGGAATCGTATTCTTGTTACAGGTAATATTTGCCTTATCAAGCAGCTTTTCCACTGCTTTGCCCGTGAGGCCGTAATTCGTCAGATCCACAAGCATGAGATGGTTGTCCGTGCCTCCGGAGACAATTTTGATGCCTCTGTCCATAAGCCCCTTGCAGAGGGCCTGGGTATTATCTATGATATTCTGCTGGTAAACCTTAAAGTCATCGCTCAGCGCCTCCTTGAAGCATACCGCCTTCGCGGCGATGACATGCATCAGCGGGCCTCCCTGGGTACCGGGGAAGATTGCCTTGTTGAAATTATATTTCTCATTCACGGCATTGCTGGACAAGATCAGACCTCCCCTGGGCCCTCGAAGGGTCTTGTGGGTGGTGGTGGTTGTCACATGGGCATAGGGTATTGGATTTGGATGCAGCCCTGCTGCCACAAGTCCCGCGATATGTGCCATATCCACCATGAGGACTGCGCCAACCTCATCCGCAACCTCTCTGAATTTCCTGAAATCTATGGTGCGCGCATAGGCGGAGGCGCCGGCGATGATCATTTTGGGCTTTGCCTCCAGCGCGATCTCACGCAGCCTGTCATAATCTATAAATCCGTTGTCATCCACACCGTAAGGAACGATTTTGAAATATTTTCCGGACATGTTAACCGGGCTTCCATGGGTCAGATGCCCGCCGTGATCCAGATTCATACCCATAATGGTATCTCCCGGCTTACACACAGCAAACTGCACCGCCATATTGGCCTGTGCTCCCGAATGGGGCTGTACATTGGCATATTCACAGCCAAACAGCTTTTTCGCGCGCTCAATTGCAAGCTTCTCCGCCACATCCACGCACTCGCAGCCGCCATAATAACGCTTCCCCGGATACCCTTCCGCATATTTGTTGGTCAAAGGACTTCCCATGGCCGCCATCACGGCCTTACTCACCCAGTTCTCGGAAGCAATCAGCTCGATATGGCTGTTCTGTCTCGCCTGCTCGTCCACAATAGCCTGTGCAATTTCAGGATCTACTTTTCTTATTTCATCCAAAGAATACATTCCAAAAAATCCTCCTCCGTTTTTTTCAGCCTGACACACGGTTCGATTATAACATAGAATGAAGAGATTGCAAACAAAAAAAGAGACAAAAATTTACGAATCGGGTTTACGAATTTGTCCATAACTGTTAAAATGAGACCAGATTCAGGCTATTGTATTCGTTTTTACATAAGAAAGCAGAGGATATCTCATGTATCACATTATCATTAATCCTGTCTCTCGTTCCGGCAGAGGGCTTCAGATATGGAAAAATCAGGTGGAACCCATGCTGCGGAGAGAAAATGTGCCCTATCGTCACTATTTTTCCGAAAGAGCCGGGGATACAACCCGTATCGCCAGAGAACTATCCTCTCGGACCACGGATGTTCTGTCTCTTGTCATTTTAGGCGGCGACGGCACTGTAAACGAGGCTCTCCAGGGCCTGGAGGACACTTCCAATGTGGTTCTCGGCTATATTCCCACCGGATCCAGCAATGATCTGGCCAGAGACCTGAAGATTCCCACCAATCCCACGGAAGCGCTCGACCTGATTCTGCATTCCGGCAACCCCCTCCCGATGGATCTGGGCACCGTGTTCTATCCGGACGGCGAGACAAGGCGCTTTGCCGTCAGCTGCGGTATCGGTTTCGACGCCGCCGTCTGCGAGGAAGCACTTCATTCCGGAATCAAAAAGGTTATGAACAGACTGGGACTTGGAAAGCTGACTTATCTCGGCATTGCCCTCAGACAGCTGTTCGCCGCCAGAGCCGTGTCGGGAAAGCTTACAATGGACGGCAGGGACCCTGTGGATATCGGCAACATGCTCTTTACCGCATGCATGCTCCACCGATATGAGGGCGGAGGCTTTATGTTCGCTCCCCAGGCGGATGCGAACGACGGAATTCTGGATATGTGCGCGGTGGGCGATCTGCCAAAGCCTCTGATTCTTTTTGCGCTTCCCACCGCCTTCAGGGGGAAGCACTTCCGTTTCAGGGGCGTCAACCCCTATCGGGCGGCCTGCCTCACCATCGAGACCAGTCAGCCGCTCTGGGTACATACGGACGGCGAAGTCACCCGCAAAAGCCGCCGTATCTGCGTCACCTGTGAGAAAGACGCCATACGGATTATGCGCTGACCAGCTCCAGGCCACAATGCCTTTGCCCTTTCCTCCGGTCCCCTGTATCCAATCCTTAAGGATTTCTAAATAATCATTAAGAACTGAAAAAAAGCATTGAATTTTATTTTACAAGCTATATAATGAATCCGAAACAGGTTATCAAAATTATGTACTAAAATTTTGATAATAGATGATAATAGAATCCTGGAAATGGACTGGAAAAAGAAAGGCTGGTTTTGCGAAAATGAATATAATAAAGCGCTTATATGTAAAATATAAGCACGGAATTCCTCTGGCGATTTATATGATTATCTATCTGTCATGGTTCGCGTGGCTGGAAAGCACCAATATAAAAAATTATCAGGTCATACATGTGAGTCTGGATGACTATATTCCTTTCTGTGAAATATTTGTAATTCCCTACTTTTTATGGTTCGCCTATGTGGCGGCAGTGGTGGTTTTCCTTTTTTTCAAAAACAGGCAGGAATATTACAAATGCTGTGTGTTCTTATTTACAGGCATGACCATTTTCCTGATTATATCCACCCTCTGGCCCAACGGTCATCACCTCAGACCGGCGATAATGCCCCGGGATAATGTCTTTACCCAGGCCATATCTTTTCTGTGGAAAATGGATACGCCCACGAACCTGTGGCCCAGCATTCATGTATATAATTCCATGGGTGCTCACTTCGCCGTTATGCGGTGTACGGCGTTGAAAGATAAGAGAGGGATCAAATTTGCTTCCGGTATCTTATGTGTGTCCATCATTCTGTCCACAATGTTCATCAAGCAGCATTCCGTATTCGATGTGGCCACGGGAATCGCACTGGGCAGCATTATGTATACTTTCGTGTACAGAAGAGAAGCCGCGCTGGCCGGCAGGAGAATGCGGCGTGGAATGAAAAAGAGAATATCCATGTAGATCGAATCCCACTGGAAAAAAGTCTCGCAAAGCATGGATTTCATTGTTGACCTGGCAGGAAGAGTATCTAAACTGTTACGAAAAATGATCTTCAAAAAAGAACGCCTCCGTTCTCAAACGGGACGTTCTTTTTACATGCACAGAACCCGCACATGGAAGGATGCTGTCAAAACAGCGTGGGGCCACAGGGCGGGCAGGAAAGAAATCTTCTCTGCCTGATTTACAGGTGGCTCAACATCAGTTAAATTTAAATATCTTCTGACAGATCTTATATCCTCCAACGGAAATTTTACGGCCGCTTTTCCCCGGAAGGTTCATGGCGCTTCCCATAATGCCGTGTCTCATTCTGGTAAAAAGCTTTTTATCCTTCGCCTTTAAATATTTCCACAATTCCGTCTTCTTTTCCAGATTTTCCTCCGTGCCGGACCGGATCAGCAGTACGGAAGATACCGTGGTGATAATTTCCAGATAATTATACATATACTGATAAAGTCTCTTATTCTTCAGAAGCTCCTGCTTTTTATCCACGAAATAGTCGATCATGATCTTATTCACCTTAATCTGCTGATCTATTCTGGATATCATGGTGGCCTCGTTTACAGACTGGCCTTCTCTTCCGATATAGTACCGATAAAGGTTCACATCCAGGTAATATATATTTTTCACAAAAGGCAGCGGCTCGAACACATAGATATTATCCACATAAAAGGTGTGCTTCGGCAGCTCAAGACCGCACTCCCGCAGCAGCTTCGTCCGAAATATCACCGAATGCATCAGGATATAATGTCCCTTGGAAAAGTGGTGACAGTCCTCCCAGGTAAACATTTCCCCCTGAGGAAGAATATGGCGATAATGCATTACCTTTTTTCGCTTCTCCCCCTCCTTCTCATAGACAAAATTGCAGACAAGCATGTCCAGGCTGCAAGCCCCCCCAGCCAGCTCTCTCAGAGTGTCCAGCACCTGAAGATACGCCTCCCTCTTCACCCAGTCATCGCTGTCCACCACCTTGAAATAGAGGCCTGTGGCATTTCGAATGCCCGCATTTACCGCGGAGCCATGCCCTCCGTTCTCCTGATGCACAGCTTTCACAATGGAGGGATATTTCCGGGCGTATTCGTCTGCCAGACGGGCGGTTCCGTCGTCAGTGGACCCGTCGTCCACAATGATGATCTCCACATCCTCCCCGCCTGCCAGCAGAGATTCCACACATTTTGCCATATACCCCTCCGAATTATAGCAGGGTATTGCAATCGATAACAGTTTCATTTTAACAACCATGCCTTTCCTGTAATTTTCACCTTCATATTATACCTCGCCGGACTCATATCTATCCTTGCCCAGCCTGATACTCAGATACTTTGTGTATGCGCCGAAGGCCGACGGGATGGGATATCTGTCCTTCGTCTCCTCAGGCTCTATATACAGCCAGTCCTGCGCACAGCTCTCCCCCTTTCCCGGCTGAGGCCTGTCCACTCTGACCATATACCCTTTCATATGCCATTCTTTATGAGTGAAAATGTGCTTTGCGTCTTCCAGCGGCCGTATGTCCAGAGACCTGAGTCCCTTCTCCGCCAGATATCCCTCCACTTCCTCCGCCGTCCGAAATCCCTCCATGGAAGGGAATTCATACATTCCGGCCAGAAGTCCCCGGGGCGGCCTCCTGCGTATTGCAGTCCGGCTCTCATCCCTGATCAGCAGTATCGTTCTCTCCTCAATCTGCCTGGGCTTTTTCGCCTGCCGCTTTGGATACTCCTGCTCTTCTCCCGTCATGTGGGCGGCACAGAATTCCCTCAACGGGCAGCTGTCACACAGAGGCATTCCGTTAGGGATACAGACACAGGCACCGATTTCCATCATCGCCTGATTGAAGTCGCCTGGCCTGTCCGGAGGCAGCACTTTCTCCAAGTCCCGCTCCACTGCTTCCTTTACCTTTGTATCCGTAATGGGCCTTGCGTCCTTTCGCAATCTGGAGATCACCCGAAGCACATTCCCGTCCACGGCAGGCACCGGACGCTGAAAAGCGATGGAAGCGATAGCTCCCGCCGTGTA
>JAAWLQ010000130.1 GCA_022797995.1 Lachnospiraceae bacterium | reverse complement strand
CAGTTCTGAGAAATGCAGTGCCGCAGGTATTCGCTGAGACTGATGGTCTCTTCGTCGGACCATGCAATCTGAACGGCGTCCTCCGCATCCACCGCCTCCGTCATAATCACGCCGTTTCTTCTCAGAAGCGTTACAATATTGCTCTGATATACCTGATATTCCTCTGACAGGGCATTGTAGGGAGTCTGAAGTTCTGTCAGCTCCAGGTCAAGTTTCTCATACACTGACTGTCTGTAGGACAGATGTGCCGCCGCCACTTCCCTTTCCGTCTCTCCGGCTTCCCCGCTCTCCATATGTTTCAGGTCAATGACAGAATTGTCAAACACCGCAAAGTAAACATCGTAAATTGGTATTTTGATATCGGAGCTGTCCGCATTCTGAGCCGCCTTATATTCCTTTGTATTGATAATCTTACTGGACACCAGACCGGCCAGCTTCTGCTCCAGAATATTGTAAACCGCCTTCGTCAGTTCTATGTCAATGGTGAGATAGACATTCTGCCCGGCCTTCGCTTCCTTTCGCTCTATAATGGAGATCACCTTGCCCATATTGTCCACGATGACCTTCTCATAGCCCTTTTCTCCCTGGAGCGTTGTCTCCATGTAGGCCTCGATGCCGCCCTTTCCCACCACATCATTGATATTATAGACATCGACTCCCATGCCGGCTTCTTCCATCTGCCCGTTCAGCTCGGTGAGCTCTTCGGAAGAAATCTTGCCCGTATAGCCCAGAACATGGGCGAAATACTTGCTGTCCACATATCTGCGCATGGTGTCCTCCACAACGGACACACCGGGAAGTGACTGGGAATTCTCCATAATGACAGCCACGGTCTCCTGACAGACATTGGTCGCCACAGTGGTGCCGATATACTTTCTGTAAGAGGTCAGATTCATCGCATAGCGAATGGTGACCATTTTCAGCCAGTCTTCTCTGGTATAACCGGCTCCCGCATGGAAATCACTTTCGCTGTCTTCCGGGTCCTCGTATTCTCCTATGGCAAATCTCGACGTCCCGCTCAGATACTCCATCACTTCGTCGGCTGTGGCGGTACGCTGTTCATCCTTCAGCTCTCCTATGGTTTTGTGGCCGTACACATCTGCCAGAAAACGCAGCAGCGCCGTACCTTCCGAACTATACGTAAACTCATGATTCTCATTCAGATATATTCCAAAATCGGTAATACATTTATCCCCGTTCTTCTCAATCATCTGAATCAGTCTGTATATTGTGGCGTTCAGATTCGAATTCCTGGAGCGGCCGGCTTCAAACACGTCCTCAATCTTCACAGAGTAGGCCAGTTCGTTGTAGGCAAGCAGGTTGCCGTTTCTGTCATAGATATTGCCTCTGGTGCTGGAGATGTCTCTGGTCTTCTCTATCTCAAGGACGAACTCATCCAGATACTGCTGTCCGTGCACAATCTGCAGATTAAAGCAGCGGTAGACAAGCACGCCGGCCAGGAACCCGAACAGCAATGTAAAAAAAGTCAGTCTGCTGGTCACAATTCCAATTAATTTCTCTTTAAATTCATCAAACAAATTTCTGTGCTCTCCTTTTTTCGTAGGCCTCCAGTCTCTGATTGACCTTCAGTACGGCCGGATACAACGCCAGCGTCACCACAATGGTATACAGCGCCTCCGGCAAAACAATATGCGTAAAATAATAGGTAAACTGCAGCCTTCCGCGAAGCATAAATAACAATATATAGCATATAATTCCATAGGACAGGTCGCTGAGTATGATGAGTACCAACGGAAGCTTGATATCCTCCGGATAGAAAATCCTGCTGAACTTTCCATTTATATAACCTATGTACATCATCAACAAAGCGTAAAATCCTAAAAACTCGCCAAAAAAGATATCAACCAGCAGCCCGCAGAAAAAACCGATCAGCAGCCCTTCCGTCTCTCCCCGCATAAAACCGAAAGAGGATGTGAGGATAATCATCAGATTCGGAATAATACCGGCAAATGCCAGACTGTCAAACACACTGCACTGCAGAATAAAACATATGAGAATAAACAGTGTCACCGTAACTTTTCTAAGCATAAACTCCCTCAGTGTCTTCTTACCATACTACAGGTGATTATTCGGTGACAGTCTGTTTCCGGTCCGTGATCACCAGTACTTCCCCCAGATGCTCAAAGTCCACCGCCGGAACAATCTGTCCGGATTTCGTCAGGTTATTGGCATCCCGGTCTATGGTGCTGATGTATCCGATCAGAATATTTGGCAGATACTTGTCACTGATATTGGATGTAACCACCTTATCTCCTTCCTTTACTCTGTTCTGTCCGTCAAGGAGTTGGCTGAAAGTAATACAGCCGGTAGCCATCAGCTTCAGATCTCCTGACACAGTCAGATTGTCTTCCGTGGCGAGGGTCATTCCGCTCACGTTATTGTTGTCGGAGATAATGGAAGTCACTTTTGCCCAGTTCGGCCCCACGGATGTGATACGTCCCACCAGTCCTCCGCCGGCAATGACATTCATATCCACCGCAAGCCCGTCCTCTTCCCCTTTGTCAATAATAAATGCGGAGTACCAGTTCCCGGAATCCCGGCCGATGATCCTGGCCCCCACCTTGTGATAGACTTCGTACTGCTCGTCCAGAGCGAAAAGCTCCCGAAGTTTATTGAGCTCATACTTATCCTGCTGCAGAAGCGTATTTTCCTCTGTCAGCTGTGCAAGCTCCTCCTTAAGCCTGGCATTCTCCTCAAGCAGTTCCCGGATCTGCCCCAGTTCCTCGGAACGATTGGACAGCCATTCCCCCGCTTTGCCGATTCCCCGCTGAAAGGGAATAATCACATATCCCACCGCGGTATTCAACGGTCTGTTAAACACATCCGTGCCGAAAGTAATCAGCATCATGACCGTACAAAGAATTGTTAAAATAAAAAGGAGGTATTTACTCGGCAGCGTAAACTTCTCTCCTTTTTTTTTCACGATCGGGCTCATCTGCTCATCCCTTCAATCGCATAGGCTACGGATTTATAATTATCATCCTTGATGATTTTGGCCAGTCCCATCACCACGCTTGTAACGGGATTCTCGGCCACATTCACCTTCAGTCCTGTCCCGGCCGCCAGCCGTTCCCCCAGATGGCTGATCTGGGAGGCGCCTCCCGTGAGATAAATGCCGTGCCGGTAAATATCCGCCGCAAGCTCCGGCGGCGTTCTCTCCAGAATTACCTTCACATTGTCAATGATGGAGTTAAAATGTTCTTCCAGGCATTCGTCTACCAGCTTCGTGGGAATCTCCCTCTCTATCGGAAGTCCCGTCACGATATCTCTGCCGTAGACAATGGCTCCCTTTCCCTCTTCCTCCAGCTCCCTTAAGGATATCTTCACATTCTCCGAAGTCCTGCCGCCGATAATCAGGCTGAATTCCTTCCTGACCGCGGCGCGGATGGCCTCGTCAAATTTCAGTCCGCCGGTCTTGATCAGACGGCTAAGCACAATCCCTCCCAGGGATAATATGGAGATCTCCGTAGTCTCAAAGCCCACGTTGACCACCAGGACTCCCTGGGAATTTTTCACGTCAATGTCGAGTCCCAGTCCGTCCGCCACGGCCTTCTCCACCACCATGATCTTTTTCGCCTTCACATTGGCGTCCTTGATCAGGTCATAAAACGCCCTCTTTTCCACCTCGGTTACATCCGTGGGAACCGCGATATAAAAATCGGCGGGTTTGTTGACACCCTTCTGCAGATCCGTGACGAAATACCGAACCAGCGTCTCCATATTTTTAATATCTGCGATTACGCCGTTGGACAGAGGATAAGAAATATGAATATTGCCGGGGGCTTTCTCATACATCTCAAATGCGGAATTCCCGTAGGCAAATAAGACTTTCTTATTCTCAATGGCGATCATATTCTTTTCCACTATCACATGATCGTCACTTCTGCTGTAAATTTTAATATTATTTGTACCAAGATCAATTCCAAATGCGTTGTTGGCCAAAACGACAACCCCTTTCTCATTGTACTTTTATAGTAACCCTGCTTCCTTAAAGCTGACATATCTGTTGTCACCGATAACGATATGATCCAGCAGCGGTATCCCCATACTGTCACCCGCTTCCTTCACATTACAGGTAAGATCTCTGTCAGATCTGCTGGGAGTGGGATCCCCGCTGGGATGATTATGCACCAGCAGAATATTTACCGCCCTGCTTTCCAGCGCCGCCAGAAAAATCTCTCTGGGAGAGATAAGCGACATATTGACGCTGCCCTCCGACAGTTTTCTCTCACAGATCATCTGCCCCTTTGCATCCAGACAGACCAGTACCACACATTCCGTGTCCCGATGCCGCAGTTTTTCCATAAAATAAGCCGCCACCTGACCGGAACTGGAGAAATTCAGCCCTTCCCTCGCCCTTGCCATGCTCATCCGCATGGAAAGCTCCGCCAGACATTTCAGCTTCACCGCCTTTACTTCTCCGATTCCGCTGATACTCTGCAGCTGATTCAGCGTCACGTCATACAGCCCCAGCAGTCCCTCCTTTGGGTATCTCGCCAGCTGCAGGACCTCCTCCGCCAGCTCCAGGGCGCTCCTGTTCTTCGTGCCGGTCCGAATGATGATTGCCAGCAGCTCCGCCTCCGTGAGATTTTCCGCACCGAATCTCAGGAACCTTTCATATGGCAGTTCCCGTACGGCCTTCAGCGCGCTTTCTCTATCCGGCCTGTTCTTCTTTTGCCCTTTCCGTTCTCTCTCTCCTCCGGTCTCTTCCGTTCTTAAGTTGTCCATGCGTCTCCTTTACCTTCTCCGACGCGTCAGGACTGCCCGTAATCCCACTGCCGGCCCGGGGGCCATGCAGTTTACAACTTATCTGATAAACCGGTAAATCACCAGTGCGATCACCACGCCGATTACACTTGCTATGGTGATCTGAATCGTCAGGCCAAAGGTCAGTATGAAAAAGCCAAGGTCAAGTACCACCGGCTGACTCAGCCCGAAGGCCTGTCCATAATTTAAAAAAGTACCCTCAAAATAAGTGCCGATAAATCTGCCGATGACAAAACCCACAAGTACCAGCATCAGCAGTACCCAGTTAATCTTCTTCAAGCTGCTTCCTCTTCCCTCTCTTATCCTGTGTGTTCCATAAACATTCGCTTTTATATAGTACCACAAAATTCCAGGACTGTATACAAAAATCATAGATTTTATTTTGCGTTTTTTCTACAAAAATTTCCGCTTCAGAACTTTTCTGTCCACCAGTCCCCGGTTCACCAGAGCCTGCAGAGACTTCAGAATACCGAATCTGGCATGGGGCCAGGTGAGGCCGCCCTGAAAATATACCGCAAAGGGAGGCTTGATGGGCGCGTCGGCGGAAAGCTCGATGGAAGAGCCCGACACAAATGCCCCCGCGGCCATGATGACCTGCGAATCATAGCCGGGCATATCCCAGGGTTCCGGAGTCACATGGGAATCCACGGGAGCCGCCGCCTGAATTCCCTGGCAGAATGCAATCACTGCCTCCGGGGTACCAAAAGTGACGGCCTGGATAATATCATGGCGGCTTTCGCTGCCGTTTGGAATCACATCATACCCCAGGCTTTCATACAGCCTTGCCGCAAATACGGCCCCCTTCAGCGCCGACGCGGTCACCGTTGGAGCCAGGAACAATCCCTGATAAAAGGATTTCAGGATGTCCAGCGAAGCGCCCACTTCTTTCCCAAGTCCCGGGGACGTCAGCCGGTAAGCGGCATTCTCCACACATTGCCTTCTCCCCGCGATATAGCCGCCTACCGGAGCCAGGCCGCCTCCGGGATTCTTGATAAGGGACCCAACCACCATGTCCGCCCCCACATCTCCCGGTTCCATGATCTCCACAAATTCGCCGTAGCAGTTATCCACCATGCAGATAATATCCGACCGGATTCCTTTGACAAAGGAGATCAGCTCTCCGATCTGTTTCACGGAGAGCGTGGGTCTCGTCTGATAGCCTTTGGAGCGCTGAATGGTCACAAGCCGTGTCCGTTCCGTTACGGCCTTTCCGATATTCTCATAGTCAAAGCTCCCGTCGGGAAGCAGATCCACCTGCCTGTAGGTAATACCGTATTCCGCAAGCGAGCCCTTCGAGGGCCGTATTCCGATGACCTCCTCCAATGTATCATAAGGCTTTCCCACCGGGGAAAGCAGCTCGTCGCCGGGGCGCAGATTGCTCATCAGGGCCAGGGCCAGCGCATGGGTTCCGCAGGTAATCTGGGGACGGACCAGAGCGTCTTCCGTGTGAAATACTTTCGCATAGACCGCCTCCAGCGTTTCCCTGCCCAGATCATTATACCCGTATCCGCTGGTGCCCAGCAGGCAGGCTTCGCTGACCTGACATTCCTGCATGGCTTTCAGCACCTTCAGCTGATTATAGTCCGCAATCTCATCCACCGCCCGGAATCTTTCGTCCAGTTCCTCCAGGACAGCCGCCCCGTATGCATACACATCTTCGTCAATTCCCATGCTTTTATACATGTTTTCCATTTCATTCATCATGATTTTTACCGCTCTCCGCAGCCCTCCCTGTCCCGGTTTTCGCCGCTTTTGTTCTGTTGTCCAAAGTATAATCGGCCCCGGCATTTTCCACAGTACCGATTATCCCCTTCTGCCGCATCCTTTCCAGCATATATTCCAGCATGGCGTCGTCATTGTAGTCGAATTCATTTTTCTCGATCCAGATGACGTCCTTCTCCCGTCTGAACCAGGTGAGCTGCCTTTTCGCAAAATGTCTGGTGTCCCTTTTAATCAGTTCCACCGCCTCTTCCAGGGCGAGTTCTCCCTCCAGATACGCCAGAATTTCCTTATATCCCAGTCCCTGCATGGAAGTCATTCCCCGGTGACAGCCCAGCCTCCGAAGCGTCTCCACCTCTTCCACAAGTCCGTCCTCAAGCATTCCGTCCACCCGCTGCTCAATCCGCGTATAAAGCCTCTCCCGCAAATCATTCAGCACAAAATAACAGGAGACAAAGGCGGAAGATTTTGCCTTTTCCCTCTCATTATGGCAGGATATGGGTTCTCCCGTCAAATAAAAATATTCTAAAGCCCGGATTGTCCGTTTGCGGTTGTTTGGATGTATCTTCTCCGCAGATACGGGGTCCACTTCTTTCAGCCTGTCGTGGAGAAAGCCTTCCCCCTTTTCCCCGGCCAGTTTCTCCAGGGAGTCCCGCACCCGGGTATTCTCCGCATTTTCCGTAAAATCAATATCCCGGAGCAGTGCCTGCACATAAAAGCCGGTGCCTCCCACCACGATCGGAATATGTCTTCTCTCATAAATCCCCGGCAGACACTCTCTGCATTTTTCCTTGAATACGGCGACGCTGAAATCCTCCCAGGGTTCCAGAATGTCAATCATATGATGAGGAATTCCCTGCATTTCCTCCGAAGTGATTTTCGCGGAGCCGATATCCATTCCCCGGTAGACCTGCATGGAGTCGGCGGAAAGGATTTCCCCGCCCACAGCCTTTGCCAGGGCCACCGACAGCTTCGTCTTCCCCGCCGCCGTGGGACCGGAAAGGACTATTAAGGGATTTTTCTTCTCACAGTTACACAATTCGCTTGAACTTCCTTTCCATCTCCGTCTTCGTCATTGTGACAATGGTTGGTCTGCCGTGGGGACAATGATAGGGATTGTCCAGAGTGAGCAGCTCGTCAATCAGGGCCTCCGCCTCCGCCGTGCTCAATCTGTGATTGCCCTTTACGGCGGCCTTGCAGGACATGGAAGCAATCTTTTCCTCTATCACATGTATCGTTCCAGAGCCTGTCCCTTCCAGAAGCTCATTCAGCACTTCCAGAAACATTTCCTTCTCGTTACAGCCGTATAGATCCACCGGAACACTGCGCAGCGCATACTCGCTGCCGCCGAACTCTTCTATCTCAAAACCAAGAGCCGCGAAAGTCTCCCCATGCTCCTTCAGCACCGTTTCCTCCTGTCCCGAGAGGCTGACAATCACCGGCGGAAACAGCCCCTGAGACAGAATATTTTTCTCCCGATACCGTTTCATCATTCTTTCATAATGAACCTTCTCGTGAGCGGCATGCTGATCGATCACCAGCAGCTTGTCCTCAAATTCCACCAGCCAGTAGGTCTCGAAAACCTGACCGATAATTCGGAATCTGCTTCGATTCTCCACGGTGAGGATTTTATCTTCGAAGAGATTCAGCTGACTTCCGTCTGTGACAGTGTCGTTATGGATTCCGATATCATTACGGATTCCAGTATCGCTGCCGCTTTCCGGGTCCTTTTCCGGTTCTTCCGCATCTTGTCCGGATATATTCCCAAAGTCAGCCAAGGGCGAAGGGATCTCATCTCTCTTCTCCTCCGTATCCTCCGGAATCTCTGTGGTCTCTATGAAGAAATCTTCTTCCTCCATGGGGTTATCCGCAGGTCCGTCCGAAAGCTTTTTTTCCTCCGGTTTATCCAAAGGCTTTTTTCCCTCGGGTCTGTCCGGAAACCTTTTTCCCTCCGGTCCTTCCGAAAGCTTTTTCCCCGCAGGTCCGCCCGGAAACCTTTTTCCCTCCGATCCGTCCGGAAGCTTTTTTTCCTCCGGAGCTCCCGGAGAAAGAACTGCGCTGCCGGCAGCACTTTCCTCCCTTACCCGGGACCACACCGGATTGCGGGTAAAGTCCCGGGTACCCGGCTGTCCCGCGGCATATCTCTCTTCTTCCATGACACGATAGGCCTGACTCCGCCTCTGTTCGAAAGGTTCCGGCGCCGCGGCGGGTGAAGCCTCCTTTTCCGCCTTCCGTTCGGCCTTTCGTTCCCTCTCCGTTGACAGAGAGGCCTCCGGTATCATTTCCCTGCCCCGGAGAGTATCCCGCACAGTCTCTGTGAGGAAACGACTGAAGCTTATGGCGTCGCTGAATCGCACATCCATTTTCGTGGGATGTACATTCACGTCCACACAGCCGGGCTCCATACGGATATGCAGCACACAGAAAGGGAATTTATGCTGCATCAGATATTCCTTATACCCTTCCTCCACAGCCTTCGCCACCACATTGCTGCGGATAAACCTGCCGTTGATAAAATAAATCTCGAAATTCCGGTTGGAGCGTATCTGAACCGGTTTCCCCAGATATCCCTCCACCCTGATACCTTCCCTTTCCGCACTGACAGGGATAAGCGCGTTCGCGGCGTCCCGCCCGTAAATGCGGTAAATCACTTCTCTCAAATCCCCGTTGCCGGAGGTATGGAATTTCATCTGATTCCCCAGAACCAGTTTAAAGGAAATATCCGGTCTGGACAGGGCCAGATGCTCCAGCAGATCCACAATATAGCCGCCTTCTGTGGCAGGCTGCTTCAGAAATTTCCGCCTCACAGGTGTGTTGTAGAAAAGATTCCGCATCAGGAACGTGGTGCCTTCCGGTGCGCCCACCTCATCAAAGGCGATTTCTCTCGCCCCCTCCAGCAGAATGCGGCTGCCGGTAATGCTGTCTTTTGTTTTGGTGATGACTTCCACTTTTGCCACTGCGGCTATGCTCGACAGCGCTTCCCCCCGGAATCCCAGACTTGCCACCTGCATCAGGTCGTCCGCATCCTGGATTTTGCTGGTGGCATGGCGC
>JAAWLQ010000129.1 GCA_022797995.1 Lachnospiraceae bacterium | reverse complement strand
CCTACCGACCATGTCCCCTGGTAAGCGCCCAGCCGCTCAATCACGTAAGCCTGCGCCTGGGGAACAATCTTCAGACAGGACGCCAGAAGCAGCAACACAACAACAATCAGTGCAATCAATACCCAAATCATACTTTACCTCTTTCTGTACTGTGTAATGACAGTACGCATATTGTATTATTATATCTCAAATCCCGGCTCCTCTGTCCGGGATTCTCATTCCCTTGTCAGTCCTTTTATTACGTTTCCTTTTCCCGAGAAACCTTTATCTAAAGTCTTCTGCCGCTCTCCGGAGCACTCACTGAGTTTTCACCGTTTCTTCCTCTGCGGCTTCACCCTCCTGCGTTTCCGGCAGCGGACCGCCTGTCTCGTCCGGCGTCTGTGTGGCCGTATCCGCCGGCTCCTCACCTCCGAATTCAGATATATTCGTTTCCGCCTGCTGCTCTCCGGCAGTTCCGGTTGCCTCTGGCCGCATCACAGCCTCTCTTACAGGCACCGGCGTCGCTCCTTCCGTTTTCTCCTGCATTCCGAACTGCTCCAGTGTCCTGACAATCAGCTTCACCCCGCTGATAGCCGCCACTGTCACCACAGTTCCCGCAGGAATTCTGACTTTGTCATCAACACTTCTGGCACTCCACTCCTGCCCGTTCACAGTCACCTGTCCCACTGCCTGCAGATTATCAATCTCGCTGGTGACGATAGCCTGACGCCCCACCATGCTCTCCACATTTGTCTTCACCCGGTCTCTGTTAAAATACTTCACCGCAATGGGCCTGGTAAAGAACAGCAGCAATAGCGACACTAGGAAAAACAAAATTACCTGAACAAAAATCGGCGCATACAGCAGGGATGCAAATATGGCAACCAGCGCACCCCCTGCAAACCATATGGTCGTCAGCCCCAGGGTCAGCACTTCGATGCCAATACACAGGATCAGCAAAACCAGCCAGAAAATCATCATCTCTCCCATATCAATTCCCATACCTTTCTGTTCTTTCTTTTTAGTTTACTACAAAATATCTTTTCGGGCAATATCTTTCTTTGCACGATAACCTGGTTTAATCTGCCCAATATTTGCCAAAACATTCCACTTTGTTTTACAATAAAATAAATATTGTAACGAATTCCGTCCAAAACGGATATAAGCATCAGAAAGGAGGGACCTATGGATGAATTATATGCACAATATTCCCAGATTGTATTTCATTTCCTGTATGCAAGGTGCAAAGACGTTACTCTTGCGGAAGACCTGATGCAGGAGACCTTTTTAAAGGCTCTGGAGTCTCTCCGCAATTATGACGGAAGCTGTAAGCTGTCCACCTGGCTGTGTCAGATTGCAAAACATCTGCTGTACCAGCACTGGGCCAAAATCAATCGCGCAAGATTGGAAGAGCTGGACGAGACACTGGTATCGGAACATGACACGGAACGGCAGGCAATCGCCAGAGTCGAGCTTGCGGACGTTTGGGACCGACTGCAGAAATTCCCCTCCGACACCAGAAAAGTGGTAGAACTGAGAGTTCTGGGCGGCCTGTCCTTCCGGGAAATCGGCGACATGCTTGGAAAAAGTGAAAACTGGGCGCGGGTTACCTTTTACCGGGCCAAAATAATATTAATTCAGGAGGCCAATCATGGAAAAGATGAATTGTGATATTGTCAGAGATTTAATACCATCCTATTTGGACGAAGTGTGCTCGGAGGCAACCAGGCAATGTGTGGAAGAGCACCTGACCACTTGTGACACCTGCAGAGAGATTGTATCCTTTTACCGGACTCACATGCTTTCCGCAAATAAACTGGAACGGAAGAGTCTGGATGGTCTGAAGAAAATAAAGGAGCTCCTGCTGATTCAGAAGCTGGCCTGTTACGCTGTTCTGGCTTCTTTGCTTCTTCTGGGTATCTGGATTTTTGTGGCCAACAGATTTTTCTCCCTGTTCTTCGCACAGACATGTCTGTTCATCATCTGCATGTTCGCCAGCTTTTTATCCGGCATTGGTTCCGGAGGAAAGACTCCATTGGGCAAAAGAGAATACATCTTCGGCGGCATTTCCATTTTCCTGGACATTTATTTCGTGTCGGCATTCCTGTATATGGCCGGCCATCTGAAACTGGGTACCACCGTTCTCTTCGGGATGGAACCAAAGCGCCTGGGGCCTTTCTGGGAACGTCAGCTGATAGCGGCATTTGCTGTTCAGATCGCCTTTTTTGTCTATAATCTGTTCTGTATCATCAGACAGGATAAGAACTGCAGCTGGCTGCTGTGCCTGAATATGACCGGCATTTTCCTGATCCTGCGTTATGATCTGTGGATGAAATACATGTCCAATTTTCAGACCCTGTTCCGGGAGATGATCCGGGACACACTGGAAGTGGTGATCATAGGAATGCTGGGCATAGCCGCAAGCCTTCTGCTTACAAAAGTAATGAAGAAACGGACACAGTAACAATAAATATAAGAATCAGGCCGGATGTGTTTTAACCGCATCCGGCCTGACTCTATGCTCCTCACCCTTCGATTGCAATATACTTGCTCTCCTCTATGGCGGGCTTTGCTTCCTTCTTCGGAACGGATACCTTCAGGATACCGTCCTCAAATCTGGCTCTGATATCCTCCTGGGTCACTTCCTCTCCCACATAAAAGCTTCTGCTGCAGGTGCCGTAATATCTCTCCCGGCGGATATACTTTCCGTTTTCATCCTTCTCATCGTTGTCCTGTCGGGACTCGGCGCTGATCTTCAGATAACCGTCCTTCAGCTCCGCCTTCACATTCTCCTTCTTGTAACCGGGAAGGTCGATATCCAGCTCGTACCCTGTCTCGCTTTCCTTCACATCCGTCCTCATGACAGCCGGTACCGAAGCGTTATACCTTGCCGCATTTCTCACCGGGCGGTCAAAACCGTCAAACAGATCATCAAACAGGCTCTCTCCAAAAAAGTTATTCAGTGCGTTTAAACCTGACATCAACATAATATATTCCTCCTTGTTCTTTCCGGCAGTTTTTTCACTGCTGATTATTATTTGGTTGTTTTAGCATTCACAAGCTTCGTTTCTCTGTTTCCCTTGTTCTATTAATGTTATAACACTTTTATTAGCACTCGTCAATAGCGAGTGCTAATAATTCTATAAACGTTTTCTAAACTTGTGCTAAAATAAGTCTTAACCAACTGCTGCGAAATTATACCTTATTTCACAGGTCCATATCATCCTCTATGACAAATTCTATTCTCTAAATTCTATATTAAAATCTAAGACAAGGTTCTACTATCACGAACAGCAAAACTGCCCTGAAAACAAGAAAAAACCGCCTGCATCTGCAGATACTCTCCTCTGCACATACAGGCGGCCTTTTGTCGTATATTTCTTTCCGCGGTTCCTTTCACGGAATCCTATTTACTTCTCTGAATCTCCAATACTTTATATGTGAATACGCCGGCGGCAGTCTCTACTTCCACATTGTCACCCACCTTACAGCCGATGAGCGCTTTTCCCACAGGGCTTTCATTGGAAATCTTCCCTTTCAGGCTGTCCGCTTCCGTGGAGCCTACAATTTTGTATTCCAGCTCTTCGCTGTACTCAATGTCCAGAAGCCGGACCACACAGCCGATGTTAATCTTATCCAGATCAACCTCATCCTCCACTACCACCTCGGCATTTTTCAGAATCTTCTCCAGCTCTTCGATTCTGGTCTCGATATCTCTCTGTTCATCTTTCGCCGCATCATACTCTGCATTCTCGGACAGGTCTCCCTGCTCTCTGGCTTCCTTGATTTTCTGTGCCACTTCCTGGCGGCGTACCACTTTCAGTTCGTGCAATTCATCCTCATATTTTCTGAGTCCCTCAT
The DNA here is from genome assembly GCA_022797995.1 of Lachnospiraceae bacterium. Classification (GTDB taxonomy): domain Bacteria; phylum Bacillota; class Clostridia; order Lachnospirales; family Lachnospiraceae; genus Acetatifactor. The sequence continues at coordinate 5,741 of JAAWLQ010000129.1, read as the reverse complement.
AGGTCAGAATATTTTTCTTCTCCTGCATTTTAATACATCCTTCCTGTTTTCTATATTTTCATAATCTGCTCTTATTCGCTATGCTGTCACACGGGATTCTCCCGTATTATACCACTTTTCCCGCCGGTGTCAAGGCAATACGGGACCACTGCATCTTCTTTGTGCATATTTCCATTTCTCCTTCAGCGAAATGTACGGAATTCCGTTATTTCGTCCCATCATCCGTCTGCGTTTCTCCTCCACAGACAGCATATCCAGCCAGACGCTTCCCTCCGGTATCTCCGACACTGCCAGCCTGGTCTCTCCGGTAAAGTCGAGAATATTGGAAGGTCTGACGCAGGAAAGACGAAATTTCTTCCAGGCGGAGGGTCCTTCCAGATACTGCAGTTCTATGGCAAGTCCATATTCCGTATAAAAATCCTCCACATCAGCCAGTAATTCCTCCGTATAGTCAGACTCCAAAAGAATCCACCGCAGACTCTTCATCTTACAGACATAATTCTCCAGCACTGAAAACAGGTCCGGCAACCTTCCCAGGATCACAAAATGCGGCCAGACCGCCTCCGACATCAGCTGCTCCACCCAGAAAGGCCTGCAATATCCTTCAAACTCCCTCAGGTCGAAATACTGCCGCCACAACGCTGGCAGACTTTTTTCCCTTTTCCCATTTCCCGTGTATTCTTCCATAAATGCTTCCGCAGAATTCTCCGCAGATATCCGCTCCTGTCCCTGAATTTTACTTCCGACGAGAGCCTTCCTGACCGTTTCCTCATACACACAACAGCAGTCTCGCTCTTCTCCAGCCAGTTCCATGACATTACGTTTCAGTCTGCGCAGCGCCTCCTCTGTCTGACGAAGCCTCTCTTCTCTCTCAGCCAAAAGGCGCTCATATTCCAGCGATTCTGCCTTTCTTCGTTTTTCCTCCAGGTGCCGCTCTTTTTTCAGAAGGCGCCTCTGCTTCCTCCGTCCACCCATTCTCCGCAATATTCCCGGAAAATGACGCCGCTCCCGGATGTCCTGTACTTTTGCACTTTCCTCCCCTTCACGGCCACTCTGACCGCGTCCTTGTGGCCCATGGCTTTCGGGCAGACTGTCTTGCTTTTCCTGTCCCATCAGCCAGTCTTCTCGTACCCTCTGGCTTTCGGGCAGACTGTCTCGCCTTTCCTGCCTTTTCTGGCGGCAGTCTCGTAGCCTTTGACTCATTGGCCGGTTATTCCATGGCTCCTGATCCGTCAACCTGTCTTCCGGCTGTCCCGGCATCCGAAGCATCATTCCAAACCATTCCTCCGGCTCCACATCCAGGCTCACCCGAATCAGCATATACGTTTTCAGCCCTATGGGCTCTATAAATGGCTCCCGCAGCCCCTTTTTCTTTAAAAAATAAATGATGGTGTCCATGCTGCAAATATATGCCGTTTTACCCGAAAATAGACTCCACTCCCTCCATCAGTTCCGAAAAAGTCTCCATGGAATTGATGGTCTGCCGGAACCGGGCGGAATGGGGCATCCCTGTGGTATACCAGGCCAGATGTTTTCTCATTTCCCGCACTGCCGTGTACTCTCCCTTCGTCCGAAGCTGCAGTTCGGCATGTCCTAAAATCACCCTCTTTTTCTCCTGTCTGTCCGGGGGCTCCGGTATCCTGCCTGTGTCCAGAAAGCTGACAATATCCCGGAATATCCAGGGATTTCCCTGAGCTGCCCTTCCTACCATAACGCCGTCACACCCTGTGGCCTTCAGCAGCTCCTTCGCAGCCTGAGGGCTGTCCACATCCCCGTTGCCGATCACCGGAATCTTCACGGCCTCTTTTACCTGCCTGATGATCTCCCAATCCGCATGGCCGCTGTAATACTGCTCTCTGGTTCTCCCGTGCACTGCCACTGCCGCCACGCCGCAGCCCTCCGCAATCTTCGCGATTTCCACCGCATTGCAATGGGCTTCGTCAAAGCCCTTGCGGATTTTCACAGTCACCGGCTTTTTCACAGCTTTCACAAGGGCAGACAGGATTTCCTCTGCAAGGCGGGGATTTTTCATCAGCGCGGAGCCTTCCCCGTTATTTACTACTTTGGGCACCGGACAGCCCATGTTAAAATCCAGAATGGAAAAAGGGCGCTCTTCGATCTCCTTCGCCATATCCGCAAGAATCCGGGCATCCGACCCAAAGAGCTGCAGAGACGCCGGGCCCTCCTCCGGATGAATGGTCAGAAGCTCCTCCGTATTTTTATTATGATAATAAATGGCCTTTGCACTGATCATTTCCATACATACCAGTCCGGCCCCGGCCTTCCTGCACAGCAAACGAAATGGCAGGTCCGTCACGCCTGCCATGGGAGCCAAGATCACATTGTTGTCCAGAACCACATCCCCGATTCTCAGCTTACTCAATTTTCTTACCCTCCTCGGTACTTCCTGCCGTTCCTTTCGCCGGCCTCCTGTTCTTTTCATAGATAATCCGAAGCCCGTCCAGTGTCAGAAAGCTGTCATAGGTATCGATGGCATCTGTCTCATCCGCAATCAGTCTGCCCAGTCCTCCGGTGGCCACCACTTTCAGATTCCGGATACCGCTCTCCTCTTTCACTTTCCTGATGATATACTCGGTCTGGCCGATCTGGCCGTACACAAGCCCGGCCTGCATACTGCTGATGGTCTCCTGGGCCAGAATGGATTTGGGCTTCCGAATCTCGATATTTGGCAGCTTCGCCGCCTGGGTCCAGAGCGCCTCCGAGCTGATTCGGATGCCCGGTGCGGTGATGCCCGCCGCAAATTCTCCCTTTTCCGTAATCAGGTCATAGGTGGTAGCCGTTCCGAAATCCAGCACCAGCACAGGCCCGCCATACTTCTCATAGGCCGCCACCGCATCCACAATACGGTCCGCCCCGATGGCCCTGGGATCCTCTGTGATAATCCGTATCCCGGTCTTCATGCCCGGTCCCACATTGATGGGCTTCGTCTCCGTGTAGCGCACCAGCGCCCCCAGGAAAGAATGCATCACATCCGGCACCACGCTGGCCACAATAGAGCCTTCCAAATCTGATATCTCAATGCCTCTGTTCCTCAGAAGCTGGGTGATCAACACGCCATATTCGTCCGAAGTCCTGGGGGTTCTCGTCATCAGCCGGAATGTGGCCTTCAACGCCGCTCCCTCGTATACGCCCAGCACCATATTGGTATTTCCTATGTCAACTGCCAGAATCATATTGTCACTCTCCTTGTTAACTGCTGTTTCGCTTGACGAGTCCATAACACTTCAATCATTGCATGGCAGAATTGACAGTCATTTTCTCCCTCTGTCACAAACGACTGCAAACGAAATTGGGCAAAGTCCCCGTCACTCCTCAAAATCCTCCGGCAGAGTCTCCCCCAGGATAAATATCCTGTAGTACAGGTTCAGGGCCTCGAACAGCTCCTGGCGGTTCCTGCGAACCTCGGACACCATCAGTCCGCTGTTGATTTCATCATAATAGATATCGTCATCCCTGGCATTGGTCTCCAGCACCACATTCCCATCTTCTTCAAACGCAATGGTGAAGATACCGCCCACATCTTCCGTGAACAATACACAGAGAATGTGCAGTTCATCCTTCACGGAATCCGGAATCCCGTTGAAGCGTTCGTTGAAATAATATTTCATTTCATAGGCATTGGCCCCGCAGAGCACAATCTTTTTATCTTCCATCTGTTCCTCCTGACCACTTTCCGCGGACCGGGATCTCCGAATGTGCCGATATTTACCCTTTCCTCTTCTCTTCGAAGCGTATTCCCCGACATCGGCATTTTCCATGGCATATTCATTCAAGAAAACGTCCCTTGTCAAATGCTGCCGCGTTTATTCCGTTTCCTGCCTCAGACATACCCGTAAACCCCCCGGACAGACACTTCTCCCGCATACACTTCCGCCACACTCCCGTCCGGCCGTTCCACCAGCAGCTCTCCCGTCCGGTTAATTCCTCTGGCAATGCCCCGGAATTCCCCTTTGGGATCCAGGACACGCACCTCTCTGTCCCTATTTACCAGCAGTCTATTATACCTATCCAGCAGGGGTTCCAGGCTGCCCGCCTCCCGGAAAATCCCATAGTATTCTTCAAAAGCCTTCATGACGCTGACAATCAGCTCCGCCCTTGGCACCTTATATCCGCATTCTGCCCAGAGGCTTGTGGCCACATCCGCGATTTCCTCCGGAAAGCTCTGCTCTCCCACATTGATACCCGTGCCTATGACGATATAGTGAAGGTATTCTCTCTCAACGCTCATTTCCGCCAGTATGCCGCAGACTTTTTTCCCGCTTATCACAATGTCATTGGGCCATTTGATCTGCGCTTCCGCGCCGCATATCTCCCGGATACCCTCCGCCACAGCCATCCCCATCACCAGAGTCACCATGGACGCTTTTTCCACGGCATAATCCGGCTTTAAAATCAGAGTAAAATATACATTTGTCCCCGCCGGGCTGCTCCAGGATCTGCCTTTCCGCCCTCTTCCGGCCGTCTGCATATCCGCCACAATCAAAGTGCCTTCCGCCGCCCCGTTCTCCGCGTCCAGCTTCGCCTGCAGATTGGTGGAGTTCAAGGAATTGTAAAATTTCACCGGGCGTCCCGCCCATTTCGTATTCATCCGGCTCTCCAGCTCATACTGTCCGAAAAGCTCCTGCTCCGCCAGCAGAAGATAGCCTCTGTTCTGGACTGCCTCTATATGATACCCTTCCTTTTTCAGCTGCCCTATCGCCTTCCAGACAGCCGTGCGGGATACGCCAAAATGTTCGCAGAGCTCCTGCCCGGAGACATAGTCTCCCCTCTGCCGCAAAAATGCCAGTATCTCAGATTTCATGTCGATGCTTTCCTGTATTATACTTTCCTTTTCTTCGTTTTTATCCTGTGTCCCTGTGTTCTTCACAGTAGACCTCCGGGCAATTCTTTTTATTCATGACAATAGAATTCTGCTCTTGAATTCTATCGTTACCTTACTTTTCATGCAAGGTGGAGCGATATCTACACTTCATCCCTCCGAAAGAGTGGCCAGCATTACGGCCTTAATGGTATGCATGCGGTTCTCCGCCTCCTGGAACACCAGAGACTGCTCCGACTCAAATACCTCGTCCGTAACCTCCATCTCCGTGATGCCGAAACGCGCTCCCATCTCCGCGCCGATTTTCGTCTTCAAATCGTGAAAAGCAGGCAGACAGTGCATGAAGACGGCCCTTTCCCCCGCATTTTCCATGACAGCGTGGTTCACCTGATAGGGAGACAGCTCCCGGATGCGTTCGGTCCACACTTCGTCTGGCTCCCCCATGGAGACCCAGACATCCGTGTAAATTACATCCGCCTCCTTTGTACCTGCATTCACGTCTTCTGTCAGCGTGATGCTGCCGCCGGTCTGCGCCGCAATTTCCCTGCACTTACGCACCAGCCCATCCTCCGGGAAGTATTTCGCCGTAGTACAGGCGGTAAAATGCATTCCCATTTTCGCACAGACTACCATCAGAGAATTGCCCATATTGTAGCGGGCATCTCCCATATAAGTCAGCTTAATGCCTTTCAGTATGCCGAAATGCTCCTGTATGGTCAGAAGGTCGGCCAGCATCTGCGTTGGGTGAAATTCATTGGTCAGGCCGTTCCACACCGGCACCTTCGCATATTTTGCCAGCTCCTCCACAATATCCTGCCCGAATCCCCGATACTCTATCCCCTCGTACATGCCGGAGAGCACTCTGGCCGTGTCCGCTATACTCTCCTTCTTGCCGATCTGA